>JAEUUQ010000207.1 GCA_016787505.1 Saprospiraceae bacterium
CGCCTACAACGCAGAAATTGGCATGGCCCGCATCTTTGGCAAGTCGGTCAAAATAGACCTCACCGGCTATTATACCATCCTCGATAACGCTATGGTGCGGCGAGATTTTACGCTTAACGGCCAGGACAGCATCATCTACGATGGCAATGTGAGCGGCGTACAGGCTATCCAAAACGCCGCCGTAGCAAATGTGTATGGCATTCAGGCCGGATTGGAAATCAAACTTCCAGCCGGTTTCGGCTTCTCTACGCAGTTTAATTACCAAAAAGGGGAAGAAGAGCTGGACAACGGCGAAACGAGCCCTTCACGCCACGCCGCGCCCTGGTTTGGTATCAGCCGGATTACCTACAAGGCAAGCAAACTCAATTTGCAATTCTACGCCGCTTATTCTGGCGAAGTGAGCTACGAAAACCTGTCGGAAGAAGGACGCGGTACGGCTTACCTGTTTGCGCTCGATGCCGATGGCAACCCCTATTCGCCAAGCTGGTATACGCTTAATGTAAAAGCGCTCTACCAGATTACCGACAACCTGTCAGCCAGCGTCGGCCTCGAGAATCTGACCGACCAGCGGTACAGGCCTTATAGCTCCGGGGTCACCGCCTCCGGCAGGAATTTTATTTTGTCGCTAAGAACGAATTTCTAGGGAATTACCCTGTTTGAGGGGGGGAGTGGGTGAGGAGAGAGGGCGGGATATGCTGATTGTCGCTGGTAATGTTTACTTTTGGCATGTTTTTTAAACTGCTAAATAATTCGCCATGCGCATCGTCGTATTGTTTGCCCTCTTTCTTTTTTGCACCCAACTTTCGTTTTCGCAAAAACTTGCCAAACCCTTGCCCTACCAGATTGCGGCATCACCCGACTGGGCTCAGGAAATGTATAAGCCTGTTCCCAACCTGTTTGTGGTGGATAGCCTGTACAGGCGCTATTACGATACCCGTCTTTTTGTAAAAAATTATCATACTCAATACTTCAAACACTGGCGCAAACGGGCGGCGACTCATGTTGACGACCTCGGCTTTGTAGTATTTCCCAACCAAACGGCCATTACAGCGGCTGACCAGGCTTTTCGCAATAAACAACGCCGGCAGGCGGGCCTACGCAATACGGAAGCAGAGTGGACGCCGGTGGGTCCTTTTTTTGCCGTTCAATCAAATGGCGCACCCGGCCACGACCAGGCCAACATTTATGCTATCGACAACTGTGCCGCCGTACCCGAGGTGATGTACTGCGGCTCTGAACCCGGCGAGGTGTTTCGCTCCCTTAATGGCGGCGATTTCTGGGAACCGGTTTCGATGGGCGAAAATTTCAACAGCGGTATCTCCGCTATTGAAGCGCACCCCGTCAATCCCGATGTAGTACTTGCCGGATCTTTTCATCATATTAAAAAAAGCATAACGGGCGGTAATAACTGGACAACCGTGTTGTCGGGCGACCTGGGCGTCAACGAAATTCTTATCCATCCACTCGATACATTGATCGTGCTGGCGGCCTGCAACGCCGGCTTGTTCCGCTCTGCCGACGGCGGCAATACCTGGGCACAGGTTTTTGCCAATAGCTGTTACGATATCAAACCCAACGCAGGCAATCCCGCTATTCTTTACCTGGTAAGAAACAATCCCATCCAAAAAATCTGCGAATTCCTGATCTCTACCGACCTGGGCGGCTCCTGGGCCGTGCAGTCCACCGGCTGGTATACCTCCAACGCCCCCGAAAGAAACGACGAAGGCGCCCGCATCGGCGTTACCCCCGCCGACCCCAACCGGGTGTATACTTATCTCATCGGACAGTCGAAAGACGGCGATATGGGCTTTATCGGGGTGCTTCGAAGCAACGACGGCGGCCAGAGCTGGACGCTGCCCAATCCGCCGTTTGGCGGCCCCTATTCCAACCAACACCCCAACCTGGGCGCTATCAACCCCATAGATGGCGGCTACTGGCAGGGATTTTACAACTGCGCCATTATGGTATCAGCCGCCAACCCCGACCAGTTATTGATCGGAGGTTTGAACTTGTGGAGATCCGACGACGGCGGCCTAACTTATACCCCCCTGGGCGGCTATCAGGGCAATCAAATACCCATCCATGTCGACATGCAGGATTTTCGCGCCCTCGGCAATACCTACTGGATCACTACCGATGGCGGCGTTTATCGATCAACCGACTTTTTCCAGTCTGCCGACAATAGCGTCAGAAAAAGCAACGGACTCCGAGCCAGCGACTACTGGGGTTTTGGGTCGGGTTGGAATGAAGATGTTTTGGTGGGCGGCCTCTACCACAACGGCAACCTCGGCTACCACGAAAACTACGGCGCCAGTACGTTTGTGAACCTCGGCGGCGGTGAAGCCCCCACAGGTTATGTCAATCCCGGTTTTAACCGCAAAACCTATTTTTCCGACGTCAACGGCTGCCTGATGCCCGCCGCA
>JAEUUQ010000364.1 GCA_016787505.1 Saprospiraceae bacterium
TACCGGCGGCGCCGCGACCGTACAAGTCGAGAAACAACCGCCACTGCCGGCCAATAAGCTGATAAACCCATTTATCGCGGATATAGAAGCGGTTGACCATTGGTTGGTGTTGTTTACTGCAGGCGCCATGATAAAGGGGGCGCCATCTGCATCGTGTTCGGCATTGAAATTATGGCCCAATTCATGCGCCTGCACTACGCGCAGCAAGTTGGCACTCGAACTAAAATTCTGCACTACATTATAGCGGTCTTCAGTGCACACACTACCCAGCCATGCCACGCCGATGGTAGATCCGGCCAGGTCGCGGTTCGTCCAAAGCGTAGCTACGTCATAATTCGAACCGAAGCCGCCGCCGTTACCCCAATTTCGGAAACTGGTGAGCAATGTCCCCGCAGTGGTGGAGCTTGTCCATGGGTCGCAGGTGGAGCAGGAAGATACAAAATAGTCGACAATATCAAAATCGATCTGGTCGGCAAACTCGTCGTCGTAATTGGCTTGCACCAAATTCAATATACCTAGCATGAAATTTTCGCAATTGACAACGCTGCCTGTAAACTGGAACATGCTAAAGTCGGCGGCAAGCGCTACTTCAACTTTGTAGCATTGGCCGACTTTCTCCTCGTTATCCGGTGTAACTTGTCTCACCGTTTCGTCATGCCCCATCAGGTTTTGCCATTCTTCCGACCAGCCGCAAAACGGCGCTTCGGGATAAATAGCATCCGATTCTCTGTACACGAGGTATTGATTGGCGGCAGCGCCCGGTATCAGGTGCCGCAAAGGTTCAATATAATACGTTTCGCCATTGTGTTCCCATAGGCCTAAGAGGTATTCCGTGTCAATGACCATTCTCACCCTGCCGCCGCCGTCGCCGGCTACCTGCCCGCGGTAAGTTTTGTTTTCGGTGCGCGGCAGGTCGACAACGCCTTGATCCGTGCGCATGCGCAGCCGGTAGCCGACGCTGCGCATATCATGGGGTTTCAGCGACCAGCGCCACGATTCACCCTCGCCGAGCGCCAGCGTGACGCCCAACTCTTCGCCACCGTTTTTCACGTATGCGTTCAGCGCGGGCACATCCAGTTCAAATACGCGGTAGGTGGTAAATTTGGTGTCGAGCTCAGCGGAAGGAGCTGTTTTGGCCAGGCGGCCCTCAAATCTGCCCGATTGGGCATACGAAAAGTGTTGGAAACAGCAAATAGTTGCAGCCAGAAGTAAAAATCTCTTCATAGTTTGTGTTCTGTTCAATTTAGTCGAATGCGTGAAGATACTACATTCCGAATAAATCTGGGGAAAGCAAAAGCGTTGGTTAAACAGCCGACATTTTATAGCTCGCACCGCCAGGTTTTGGGCATTAGCCAAGCCCGGGCGTGAGGTCTGCTAAAAGCGGGGCAAAAAAACGAGTCTTAATGCAACTTGGTTGAGTGCCCATAATCCATTTTTTTAAAATCCCTTTACAAGCGATTGAGCTGCCTATTGCTGTTTTCCTATTTTTGTAAAAGTCAATTTGCAAATCAACACTATGCACCAACAAGACATCCTCCACAAATTCACCCAATTGGTACTCAATAAGTATCATTTATACAACGGCTTATTTCTCAAATTGCCTTACGAGAAAATCGCCAGCACGGGCATGCTGCTGCCTATTCTTACCCAATACTGCCGGCAGGGACTGGAAGCAGGTAAAAAGCCGGTAGATATCGTGGATGGCTTTTTTGAACGGTTTACCGACCTTTCTGATGAAACTGAAAAAATTAATTTTCTCTTTAAGGTAATCCAATATGTAGAAAGGCAGGTGGTGCTTTTTGATAGTATTGAAGATGCCTCGTTTGAAGCGCTCAACGCCGTGTCGGAATCGAATTCGCTAAAGGATATGTTTACCCTGGCCGTCGCCTCGGGTAAGATGCAGGATTGGCGCGATTTTCTCCGCGAATTTTCTGTGCGGATCGTTTTTACCGCCCACCCTACCCAATTTTACCCGCCTGCCGTACAGCATATTATCCACGACCTCGAAGATGCTATCCACATTGACGATGTAAATGCGATCGACGAGCTGCTCCAGCAATTGGGACAAACGCCTTTTGTCAACCGCGAAAAACCAAGTCCGCTCGAGGAAGCCAAAAGTATTATTTATTACCTCCGAAATGTGTACTACCACGCTATCGGAGAAATGTACGCCGCCATCGAAGCCCAATACGCCGCAGATTCCCAGTTGGCAAACTTCGACCTCTTCCGACTCGGATTTTGGCCAGGCGGCGACCGCGACGGCAACCCCTTTGTGACTTATGATATTACCTGGGAAGTGGCCCGCGAACTTAAAACCACGCTGTTTAAATGCTACTACAACGAACTCAAAAACCTGCGCAGGCGTATTACATTCCACCAGGTGAGCGAAATCTTGCAGGATTTGAGCGACAGGTTGTACCAAAATATGTTTAATCCCACTCCCGGCTTTTCCCATACGGATATTTTAACTCCACTGGAGGAGGTAGACCGGCTGCTGCACGAAAAATACCACGGACTTTATTCCGATGCCTTGCAAATGCTGATTACCCGGGTCCGCATTTTCAAATCCCATTTCGCCACTATCGACATCCGGCAAGACGCCCGCATGCACGAATACGTGGTAGGCGCTATTGCCGACCGCTACCAGTTGTGCGACCGGCCTTTTTCGTCGCTTGATTTCAATCAGAAAATGGCCCTGCTGTCCGAGTCGACTGCCTCTGTAAGCGCCGATGATTTTGAAGACCCCATTGTCAGAGACACTATTCTCAATATCCGGCAGATCAGAGATATCCAACTTGCCAACGGCGAGGAAGGCTGCAACCGATATATCATCAGCAACGCGGAAGACGTATTTTCCGTGCATAATGTGTACTCGCTATTCAGCTGGTGCGACTATCAAGCAGAAGATATTCACGTAGATATCGTGCCGTTGTTTGAGACTATTGCCGGCATGTCGCAATCAAGCGAAATCATGGAAAAACTATACCAATTGCCTGCCTATGCCCGGCATCTGCGCACCAGGGGTAACAGGCAGACGATCATGCTCGGCTTTTCCGACGGCACCAAAGACGGCGGTTACCTCAAAGCCAATTGGGAAATTTTTAAAACAAAAGAAAACCTGTCCCGCATCTCGCAAACCAACGGTATCACGGTGGTCTTTTTCGACGGCCGCGGCGGCCCTCCGGCCCGCGGCGGCGGCAAAACCCAGCGCTTTTATGCCTCCCAAGGCAAAAACATAGCCAACGAGGAGATCCAACTCACCATACAGGGGCAAACGATTACCAGCATGTACGGTACGCAATCGCAGTTCAGGCACAATTGCGAACAACTCCTGCTGGCCGGCGCCTCCAATCACTTGCTCGACCTGGCCGAAACCCATCTCTCCACAGCGCAACGTGCGCTCATGGAAGAATTAGCCGATTTGAGTTATGAAAAATATACGGAATTAAAAAACCACCCCCAATTCCTCCCCTATCTCGAAAAGATGAGCGCGCTCAAATATTACGGCAAAACCAATATCGGCAGCCGGCCGGGCAAGCGGGGCGACAAGGCGAAACTCGAATTTGAAGACCTGCGCGCAATCTCTTTTGTGGGCGCCTGGAGCCAGCTCAAGCAAAATGTGCCGGGCTATTTCGGCATCGGCGCCGCCCTTCAGCAATTAAAGGATGCCGGCCGCCTGCACGAAGCTACCACGCTCTACCAACAATCGTCATTTTTTAAAACCTTGGTACTCAACAGTATGATGTCTTTGGAGAAATGCTATTTCCCCTTAACCGCTTTTATCAAAGACGTGCCCGAATTCTCCGCCTTCTGGTCTATTCTCTTCGATGAATACAAGCTTTCTATACAACTCATGCTAGAAATTTCCGGCCAATCCCAATTGATGGAGGAAGAAAAACTCTCCAAAGCATCTATTGATATCCGCGAAGATATCGTACTCCCCCTACTCACTATCCAGCAATACGCGCTGCAAAAAACAAGCCTCGAGCCCCCCAACAAGGAAGTCTACGAAAAACTGATTACCCGCTCGCTCTTTGGCAATATTAATGCGAGTAGGAATTCGGCGTAAACCGGTTGTGGGTTGTCGGTTGTCGGTTCTCGGTTGTCGGTTTGCGGGTTGTGGGTTATATTGTTATATTGACAAACACATAACCCATAACCCACAACCGACAACCCACAACCCTCAATTATTATCCGGCAAAAAGCTGTAATTCTTTCCGTATTCCAGCATTTGGCCTACAAAATCGGCGGGGTACTCCACCTTCACATCCGTAATTTCGCCTTTGCCATTTTTTACGGGCGCCAGGCGGGGGTTGATAAAACCGCCGTAGGGAGGAATGCGCAGTGATTCGGAGCGCCTCAGCACCTCGTCGTGGATCGCGCGGTCGACCTTGACGCCGTAGCCCTCTATCAGGTTTTTGCCCGCCTCGTAGTCGCCTTGTGATTTGATACGTTGCACTTCGCGCAGCAGGTCGCCGAACACGGTGCGCAGCTTGGCGTAGTCCTTGATATTGATATATGTTTTGCCGTCGCGGGTCACCATCTCCACAGCGCCCTGGGCTTTGCCTTTTTCAAACACCCATTTCGACACCATCTGACGGTTGCGCATGTGGGCCTGCTGTATGTCTTTGCCGGGTTCGATGCGGCGCAATTGCAGCATGAGGCCGTTGCGCAGGTATTGGTCGTAGGCGGCTTTGCCCATCTCGTCGGAAGGCGCCAGGCCCAGCTCAACGAGTTTGGGGTCCGTCATATAGTACAGCGCGAACAAGTCGGCGCGGGATTCCTCCAGCGGGGAGGCGTATTGCTTGAGCATATCGGTGTTGACGCCTTCTTCCAGTTGGCCGGAGGCATGGCCCAATACTTCGTGCAGGGCCGTGTGCATTTTGGAGGACATTTCCCCCCATTTTTCTGCCAGCCTGATCTCTTCGGCGTCGTGGGCGAATTCTTTGAGCAGGCCGGGGCCGTCGGAGCGGCTGTAGGCTTCGATGATATTGCCCAGACTCACCGATTTGGAGCCGTAGTCGGCCCTGATCCAGTTGGCATTCGGCAAATTGACGCCGATGGGCGTGCTGGGCGAGGCGTCGCCTGCCTCTCCGGCTACCATGACGACTTTGTAGGTGATGCCTTTTACTACTTTTTTCTTGTGCTGGGGCAGTACAGGACTGCGGTCTTCAAACCACTGGGCATTGTCGGAAACTACTTTCATGCGTTGGGAAGCTTCAAAATCGTTGATCTGGATGATGGTTTCGTAGTTGGCTTTCATGCCCATCGGGTCGTTGTAGGTCTCGATAAAGGAGTTGATATAGTCGATATCGCCCTTGGTAGCTTGAACCCAGGCTACATTGTAATCATCCCAGGTCTTCAGGTCGCCCGTTTTGTAATATTGAATCAACAATCTGAGGGCATCGGCCTGCTCTTTGTTTTCGGCTACGCCGACAGCTTTTTCCAGCCATTTGACAATCTCTTTGATGGCAGGGCCGTACATACCGTCGATCTTCCACACTTTCTCCTCCAGGGCGCCCCAGCGGTTGCGCACGATTTTGGAGTTGAGGCCCAACGACAGTTTGGGGTCGGCGGTAGCCCGCATTTTTTCGTAAAATTCAGTGACTTCTTTTTCCGTGATGTCGGGGTCGTAAAAATTCACCGCAGATGCTTTTACGATGTCCTGCCCCGGCGTCTGGTCTACGCGTTTGGCAGCGATACTCGGGTTGAACATGGCCTGCAGGGCTTCCTCCGGCAAGTCGGCGCCGACAGACTTTATCAGCCCGGCAAAATAATCGATGGAAAAGCCGGGAATAAATTTGTCGTTGGAGTAATGGTGGTGTATGCCGCTGGAAAACCAGACCTGCTTGGCATACAACATAAATGCCGCCCAGTCTTTGCTGCTGCGGTCGCCCTTGTAGTTGGTTACTACATTTTCGAGTGCGCGCCGAATGGCGAGGTTGTAGCGGTAGTTTTGATCCCAAATGATATCCCTTCCCGACAGTCCCGCCTGCACCAGGTAGTACACGTACTGCTTTTGCTGCAGCGACAGCTTGTCAAATCCCGGAATCTGGTACCGGATAATTTTTTTGTCGCCAAAATTTTCCGGGTTCCATTTGAAGGTATCTACTACGGCAGCAGCACCCGCACTGGAGGCGCCGGCCGGCGTTTTGGTGGAGCTTTTACACCCCCATACTACGATGGCTAAAGCTATTACTGCCAAGCCAATTTTTGATATTTTGTAAATCATATTATGAGTATTGTTGTTGTCTTAGATGAATTACGAATTAGTAATTACGAATTACGAATGATTTTAAATTACTGAATACCAAAATACTATGTCATTCGTAATTCGTAATTCGTAATTCGTAATTCGTAATTCGTCATTCGTAATTAAATCCCCACTGCACAATCTTCCAGCAAAGAAACAGCAGCAAAAATAGCATAGCGAAGATAATGCATATAACAAGCAGTATGGGCCCCCAGGCACTGCCGCCGTGTTTGCCATATCGGTAGTGTTCTTGCAAGAGGCGCATATTGCGCACATTGGATTTATATTTGAGGTCGAAGATATCGCCGAGGATAGGGATAGAGCCGACCAGCGTATCCAGTAAAATATTGCCGCTCATCTTGAGCATCACCATACCGCTGGCGCCGCGGCGCACCATAGCAATTAGCAGCAAAGCGGAAAGCCCGAAAGAAAAAATGTCACCGGCATAAGGGATTAGTCCAATCAGAAAGTCGAGACCGAAGCGGATATTAGTGCCGGGAATGCGGAAGCGGTTATCGAGCAGAGAGGAGGCATGATCCAGCCAGACCAGTTCGTCGGGCATTTTTGGGGGAGCAGCCTCTTTAAGTGGTTCGTTCATATTATAAATATCTGACAGTAGTCATGATACCTTCGGCATCCCATTCTATTTCGCGGAAGCCGATGCGATAATGGTCTACTTTAAAAGGCTCGGCATGGGGGTCGATTTGAAAAAAACACGAAGGCGTGAGATAAACCGTTACCG
>JAEUUQ010000424.1 GCA_016787505.1 Saprospiraceae bacterium
ACGACTGTACGACTGTACGACTGTACGACTGTACGACTGTACGACTGTACGACTGTACGACTGTACGACTGTACGACTGTACGACTGTACGACTGTACGACTGTACGACTGTACGACTCTGTACGACTGTACGACTCTGTACGACTGTACGACTCTGTACGACTGTACGACTCTGTACGACTGTACGACTCTGTACGACTGTACGACTCTGTACGACTGTACGACTGTACGACTACAAGACCGTAAGACTGTATGTACAAGTTCGTAAAGTCGTAGAGTCCTACAGTCGTAAAGTCGTAAAGTCCTACAGTCGTAAAGTCAAACTACCGCCATTTCCCGGGATATCGGAGCCATCCTGGGATCGTAGTTTTGTCCACTTACGATAGCGGGGATAATGACCGGTACTTCTTCGTCGGGGGGGACAATTATATCGGCCTCGACATGGGCCAGAATATCCTTTTCGATTTCGATGCCGGGGAAACGGGCCATCAGTTGGAGACCCTCCGGGGTAAGTTCGAAGTAACCGACATCGGTCACGTAAAACACTCTTTTACCTTGTTTTAAGGCTTCTCTGCCGTTAAAAGTTACTTCCCGTACCTTTCTGACTAATTTAGGTTGGCCGGCCCTGACAATCTTCACCCGGTCATGCTGAATCTCACATTTAGCACCGTGCATCAGGTTGCCGACGAAAATAATGTTTTTTGCCCCGTATACGATATCGGGAAAACCTCCCGGACCTACATAATCTGTGATATTGGGGCCTCTTTTTGACACATTGACGTTGCCGTGGCTATCCACTTCCAAAAACCCTAACACGGCCATATCCAGGTGCTCGTGGTAGCGTTCGAACATAACAGACGAAGGTTCCAGGTGATCGGGATGAATAGCTGCGCCAAAAAAGATGCCCGGCGAAGGTAGTCCGCCGTATGAACCGGCCTCGGTAGTGAACACATAGTTTTTCTCCAGATCGTTCTCCACTATCAGGCGGGCAACCTCTTCCGGAAAGCCCACTCCAATATTGATTAAACCGCCTTTGGGCGTCACCTGCACAAAAATGCCGGCAGCCAGCCGGGCCATCATGTTGCCCACGCAGGTGCGAACCGGGGTGATTTTTAAAAACGTATTGATGAATTTGAGTCGTTCTACACCGGTTTTAAAATCCAGGGTACATTCCGGGGTAAATAACGGCCAGTATCGCTTTTGGGGAACGCTTACCGTCTGTTCATTGTAGGGATTCACCACGATATAATCCACCAGTTGGGCGGGCACACTAATGTTTTCCGGTTCTTTGGGAATAATTTTTGAAACGGCCGCCATTACAATTCCCGAATGCGAACGGACGGACCGGATAGCCTGCTCATTTTCAGTGATGGTAGATGCGTGTTTGTAATAAATATTCCCTTCTGCATCTGCATAAGGCGCGCTGAAAAGTGCGATATCGGGTTGAGGCATGGTGTATACCAGGTCATCCTCCACCGGAAAAATGAGATCGTCCGTTGCGCATTCGTTGAGGGCGGCGCCCGTGCCGACCTTCGGATCGAGGAACGTGCCCACCCCTACTCTCGATGTAAAAAACCGTTTGCCCTCGCCTTGTTCTTTTAATAATAAAGAAATAATACCCTGGGGAAGCGTATACAAAGCCAATTTTCCTTCCTGTCCCAGTTTTAGTTGCGCTTTGGTCGTTTCAATATGGGCTGTAATATAAGCCTTCATCAAACCGGGCAATCCGAGTTCTTCCACCGTGCCCGGAACTTTGCCCCGCGATCCCTGGGCGCCGCAATTTATCCAGGTCAGGTTATTGGGGTGCCCCGTTTTTTTGAACCTGTCCCTAATGGCATAGAAGAAAATAGAACAGCGGGCGTTGCCGGCGATTCCGCAGGAGAAGACGCAGGATTGATCATTGATTAGCCGGGCTGCCTTTCGAGCGGAAATAAACTTCCCGGCATCGGCATTTTCCGGCCTGTAATCCAGCAAATGTTTCGACCAGGTGAACCGCCAACGCAAAATGTGGCGGATTAGCTTAGCTTTATCCAGCCAGTTCATGGTTTTTTGTTTTTCTATTTTAATGTAGCCTATATATTAATGGATTGTCAATGACAAATATCAATTCATCTTCTCCGCTCCCTCACCCCAAGGCACAGCATAAGCAATTTCATCATATCGAATAGGCGCAGCGAGGGCCTTCGGCTCAGCAATTGCCGGCGCAACATGGGTAGCAAGGGCGCTCCCAGGCGGGCAACCATCCCTGCCAATCCTTTCTTTTTCAGCCAATTATACACCTTAGTCAGTTTCGTCTCGATAGGCTCTCCGGCTTGAAGCAGGAAGGCCAGGTTTTCTATGGCGCGGGCCGACTTATCGAGAAAAACCGGGGCGGGTTCCAGTCCGAGGTGCTCCAGGGGGTTATCGGTGTGAATAATAGGCACGCCCCTTTTTTCCAGTTGCCGTCCAAAGAGCGTATCTTCGTGGCCGTATTGGCGCAGGCGCTCATCGAAGCGAATTTGTAAAAAAATATCGCGGGGAATGAGAAAATTGTTGGTCATGAAAGCATGATAAGGCGTGTGCTGCCGGACGCGGGCGGGTATTTGCTCCCTTTTGCTGCCGTACAACCAGTGCAGGTAAAGACCGGGATCAGCGGGCGGTGATTCAGCGTATACGCGGCCGCCGTAGAGCAAAGTATCGGGGCGCAAAGCCACGGCATAACACCGGATGTAGTCGTCGCGAACGACCCCCGAATCGCAGTCCATAAAAATCAGATAATCGTACTGCGCCGCCTCGGCCAGCCGGTTGCGGATAGCGGAGCGGCCCAGGTTTTCGGGCATTTCGCGGTAGATGACACGAGAGAGTCCGCCAATTTCGCGGTTGAGCCCCCGGAAAGACTCGGGTGAGCCATCGTCGAAACAAACGATTTCATACGGCAACCCCACCACCTCGCACTGGCGATGCAGTTCCTCTACCAGAGGCCGCACGTCAAAAGCATAGATAGGGATGAGGATGGAGAGCATGGGCGGTTGTGGGTTGTGGGTTGTGGGTTGTAGGTTGTAGGTTCTATGTTGTAGGTTTATTAAATCACCCAACTTACAACTTACAACCTACAACCTACAACTCAATTTTACGTTGTATATTCAACTACAAAAAACGCATTACATGCAAATTGCGAGATCAATTACAGCGGTTCTGAGCGATCCGCAACTCGACGACAGCCTGCGCCTTATTGCCCACAAGGTATTCAACGGCGAGCGAATAACCGAAAATGAGGGTCTTATTTTATTTGAAAAAGGAGAATTGGGCTACCTCGGGGCGCTGGCCAACTATATCCGCGAAAAGCGCCACGGCAACAGCACCTATTTTAACCGGAACTTTCACATAGAGCCCACCAATGTGTGCATCTATACCTGCAAATTCTGCTCTTATTCGCGCCTCATCAAACAACGCGAGGATGGCTGGGAATACACCATGGATGACATGCTCGACATTGTGCGCAAATACGACGGGCAGCCTGTCACCGAGGCGCATATCGTAGGCGGTGTATTGCCCCAATACGACCTCGACTTTTATACCGAGCTGTTCCGCCGCATCAAAGCCCACCGCCCCGAATTGCATGTAAAGGCGCTCACGCCGGTAGAATACCACTACATCTTCAAAAAAGCCAAAGTGAGCTACGAAGAGGGCATGCGGCGTATTGCAGAATCGGGTGTAGACTCGCTGCCTGGCGGCGGCGCCGAGATCTTCCACCCCGAAATCAGAGAGCAGATAGCCGGCGATAAATGCACCGGCGAGCAATGGCTGCGCATCCACGAGATCTGGCACGAACTCGGCAAACGCTCGAACGCCACTATGCTCTACGGCCATATCGAAAAATACGAACACCGCATTCACCACCTGGAGCAATTGCGGCAGTTGCAGGATAAAACCGGGGGCTTCCAGACCTTCATCCCGCTCAAATTCCGCAACCAGGACAACGAGATGTCGCATATCCCCGAAACCAGCGTCATCGAAGACCTGCGCAACTACGCCGTCAGCCGCATTTATCTCGACAACTTCGACCATATCAAGGCATACTGGCCCATGATAGGCCGCCAAATTGCCCAACTGTCGCTTTCTTTCGGCGTAGACGACATAGACGGCACTATCGACGATACCACCAAAATATACTCGATGGCCGGCTCCGAAGAGCAAAACCCCGCGCTGAGCACCCAGGAATTAGTCAATATGATCCGCCGCGTAGGCCGCCAACCCATCGAACGCGATACGCTCTACAAGGTAATCAAGGATTATACCGACGAGGTGTTCGAGGAGGATACGGCTTTCCGGGGGTATATGGAATTGCCTGTAGTGAACAGTGAACTGTGAACAGTGAACCGATCCTTGAGCAGTTCACAGTTCACTCACTAAAACCATTCCGATGACCATATACATCGTAAGACACGGCGAAACAGAATTCAACCGGCTCGGTGTAGTACAGGGTAGCGGCGTAGATGCGCACCTCAACGAATACGGCAAATTGCAGGCGGCGGCACTTTTTCAATGTTACCAACACGTGCCCTTCGAAATCGTATTGACCTCCAAATTGCGGCGCACCCACCAGACGGCCATGCCATTTATTGAGCAGGGCAAGCCTTGGGAGCAATGGGAAGAACTCAACGAAATGAACTGGGGTATATATGAGGGAAGGCCCAGCAGTCCGAGCATGCACGAAGCTTACAAGCGCGTAAAAGCGCATTGGAATGCCGGCGACTACGACGCCTGCCTCGAAGGCGCTGAAAGCGCCGCCCAACTTGGCGAGCGCATGGGCCGGTTTATCGATCATTTGAAGCAGCGCACCGAGAAACACATCTTGGTATGCTCGCACGGTCGCGCCATGTGTGCCATGGTCTGTCTGCTCAAAGGGCATCCGCTGAGCGAGATGAACAACCTGAAACACGACAACACAGGCTTGTGGGTAGCCCAATACGACGGTACACATTTTCATTTTAAACTCGAAAATGATACCCGGCATTTGCAGTTGCTAAAAGAAGAACGTTTTCTAACCAGATAAGCCAATGGCAAAAGAAAAATTCAAAGTTACCGCGGTGAGTTATCTCAATACCAAACCGCTGCTCTACGGCTTGTTCAAAAGCCGGGTGAGCGAAAAAATCGACCTCCAACTCGATATCCCTTCGGTATGCGCCCAAAAACTCGAACGCGGAGAAGCCGACCTGGGGCTGGTGCCCGTAGCAATTATCCCTGAATTGTCGAGCCCCCGGCTGGTATCCGATTACTGCATCGGCACGGTGGGCGCCGTCAAAACCGTGTGTATTTATGCCGAACAGCCCCTGGAGCAACTAGAGGCCATCTACCTCGACTACCACTCGCGCACTTCTGTGGAGTTAGTCAAAATATTGCTGGAAAAATACTGGAAACTCAGTCCACAGCTCCTTCCCGCCGCTCCCGGCTTCGAACAACAGATACATGGAAAAACCGGCGCGCTTGTCATAGGCGACCGCACCATCGGGCTCGACCTTCAATATCCTTTTGTTTATGACCTGGGCGTCGCCTGGATGGCCTACACCGGCCTGCCCTTCGTATTTGCCGCCTGGGTGAGCAACAAACCCCTGCCCGAAGATTTTATCGCTGAATTCAATGAAGCCCTGCACCTGGGCATTGAGGCTATCCCGGAATTGATTTACCTCATTCCGCGCCCGCATCCTCAATTCGATTTGCAAGAGTATTACACCCAAAATATCAGCTACCAACTCGACGACGACAAACGCAAGGCGCTCAAACTTTTTTTATCGCACCTATCACCTCATATACCCGACACATCGGTTCTGTTTCAAAAATCGGCCATAGAAAGCCTTTGAACAACATATCCAAACGTCGGCTGTTATACCTTTTACTAAAGCGTATTGCGCTCATATTTGTAAAAAAATATCGACTTATGCTCAAATGGAATGTTTTCAAAATTTTATTAGTGGGGCTACCCCTTATATCCTGTACATACAAAAACGCGAACACCATGACTGACAAAGGCCAATCGCCAGACCAGGCTGCGCTCGACAGCATCCCCGCCGACCAAATCGAAACTGCCACGCTTGCCGGAGGATGTTTCTGGTGCATCGAAGCCGTTTTCCAGGATCTACAAGGCGTATATTCGGCAGAATCGGGTTATTCCGGCGGTACGGCTGAAACCGCCAACTACAAAATGGTTGGTTCGGGTACTACCAAACACGCCGAAGTCGTACAGATCAAATTCAACCCGCAGGTAATTTCTTTTTCAGAAATTCTGGAGGTCTTTTGGAACGTGCACGACCCCACCACCCTCAACCGCCAGGGCAACGACGTGGGTCCGCAATATCGTTCGGCTATTTTTTATCATAATGAAAAACAAAAAGCCGAAGCCGAAAAATCGATACGCGAAACGGCCGCCGAAATCTGGGAAAAACCCATCGTGACCGAAGTGGCGCCTTTCGAAGCGTATTATCCGGCAGAAGACTACCACCAGGACTACTACAACCTTGTGGGCGACCGCAATCCTTATTGTACGATTGTAATTACGCCCAAGGTGCAGAAATTCAAGAAGTTATTCCCGGACAAGGTCAAGGAATGACTTTAGGACTTTACGACTTTATGACTTTACGATCAGGGGATCTTCACGTATCTTGTTCGTTTATTTTCGTACAGTCGAGTCGTACAGTCGTACAGTCGTACGGTCGCATAGTCGCATACAAACAGATGCCAACCAAGTCAATAACCGGCCTCCTTCCCTTAGTCTTTCCCTTTCTCCGCTGGCGGAAAGACATCAACAGGCGCAGCTTAAAATCCGACCTGGCGGCCGGGGTTACAGGGGCCATCATCGTATTGCCGCAGGGTCTGACCTTTGCCATGATAGCGGGGTTGCCGCCCATTTACGGCTTGTACACCGCCATGATAACGCCCATCGTGGCGGCGCTGTTCGGCTCGTCGAAACACCTGGTATCGGGGCCCAATACGCCGATATCTTTGCTGATATTTTCGGTAGTGAGCCAAATGGCGGCGGTGGGGTCGGACTCATACATCCAACTGGCGCTGACGATCACCTTCCTGGCAGGTATCTTTCAACTTGCACTTGGTATAGGCCGCATGGGTACATTGGCCAATTTTGTATCGCAGGTAGTGCTTACCGGGTTTACAGCCGGCGCCGCCATACTTATCATAGAAAGCCAGTTGAAAAACCTGCTGGGCATTACCTTGCCCAAAGCCGATTCCTTTTTGCATTCGCTGGCTGATCTGTCGGGGCATCTGGCGTCAGTCAACCTGTATGCTTTAGGAACGGGCTTATTCACCTTAGCTGTAGCCATAATTATCAAAAAATGGTTGCCCCGGTGGCCCAATATGATCATCGCGCTCGTAGCGGGGAGTGTACTGGCGCAAATATTGATTGCCAAAGGCGGCGTCATCCAACTAATAGGCCCGGTGAAGGGCAGTTTGCCGCCTCCTTCCCTACCCGACTTTCAGTTTGCCAACCTGGCCTTGCTGGCGCCCAAAGCATTT
>JAEUUQ010000462.1 GCA_016787505.1 Saprospiraceae bacterium
GGCGCCGCCGAAGTATTGCTCCAAGCCGCCCTGGCTGTCTTTGAAAAACTCTATAAAAAACCGGAAGACCCATATCAGTACCATGAATAAGCCGAAGATGTAGCCCTGTTTGTGGCGTTTATCCGTTTTCCAATAGGTATAGAACAATATAAAAAAGGAGAGCAAGTAAGTCAGTGATTCATAAAGTTGCACGGGATGGCGCGGTACCTGGTCCACACGGGTAAATACAAAAGCCCATGATACATCGGTGGCCCTGCCCAGAATCTCGGAGTTCATCAGATTGCCAAGCCGGATAAAACAACCCGCCAGCGCAGAGGGCACCACCACCTTGTCCAAAATCCAAAGTAAGGAACGTTTGGAGGTGTACTTTGAAAAAACCCACAACGAGATTATAATGCCGATGGCGCCGCCATGACTGGCCAGGCCGCCTTCCCATACCATAGGTATTTCACCCAGGTGTTTCGAATAATAACCCCAATCATAAAAAAAAACGTGCCCCAACCTGGCGCCCAATACGGCGCCGACAACCATGTAAATGAATATTTTGTCGAGCCACTCTTCCGGTTCGTTTTCGGCTTTGAACATGTTTCTCACCATGTACAACCCGGCCAGAAAACCGGTAGCGAAAAGCAGTCCGTACCACCGCAAGGTGAGCGGGCCAAGATGCGCGATCTCGGGCGAAGCATTCCAGGTGATATAGGCGAGTGTGGATGACATGATGCTGGATTGAAGCGCCGGTTTCCCCGCTTAGTTGCCGAGGAATTTGAAATTATACTGGTAAACGGCTACTACCAGGATAATAAACAGCAAAAAGAATAGAAAAAAATACAACATGCAGTATCCTTTCTTACCTGCGTTATCTATGCTAGACATGGCGTTGGATTGTTTTTTTAACAAAAAAATTGCCGCTGCAAAGATGAATAATGCCAACGAATTTTTATGCCCATTTTGCCATAAACTTTCGCAGGGCTTTCCCGTTAAGGTAATCCTTTCCACCTGATCTCTACGATTTCCGGACTGGCATGGAACATCTTGAGCACTTTGATTTCGTAATTGTTGATAGAAATAACTTCGCCTGCTTTGGGAATGGCGTCAGTCACTTTTAGCAATAATCCCGATAAAGTAAGGTATTCGGCGCTGGTAGGCAGGCGCTCGGGCAAGCTTTCGTTGATCTCTTCCAAGGGGTTCTGGGCAAGCACTTTGAATACACCTTCGGAGATTTTTTCTACCACCGGTTGCTCTGTGTCGTATTCGTCTTGTATTTCACCTACCAACTCTTCTATGATGTCTTCAAGGGTAACCAAACCCACTGTGCCTCCAAATTCGTTGACCACAATAGCCATCTGGGTGTGTTCTTTCTGAAAAGTACGCAACAGGTGCATGATCTTCCTGTTGGAATTCACAAAAATTACGGGACGCACGAGGTCCTGGAGCCTTTTTTCCGGGTCGCGCATATAGTGCATCATGATGTCTTTGGTGATGACGATACCCGTAATATTGTCAACTGAATTTTGATATACCGGATAACGCGAATACCCCTCGCTAATGGCTATCTCCATGGCCTCTTTCAAGGTCGAATCTGCGTCTATGGCCACCAACTGGGTGCGGGGCCTGAGTACGTGCCATACTTGCCGGTCGTCAAATTCGAATACATTCTGGATGAGGTCGCGCTCCGACGACTGAATAGCCCCGCCTTCCGCGCTTTCGGCTATGATGAGTTTGAGCTCTTCTTCGGAGTGTATCTCCGCATGAGGCACCGGCTGAATGCCAATCAGCTTGAGCAGGAAGTTGGCCAGGCCGTTGAGCATCCAAATGAACGGGGAGAAAATGACGTAAAATACCCGAAGCGGCGACGCCACCCAAAGGGTAGTCGGTGTAGGAAACCTTATCGCCAGCGACTTGGGCGCCAATTCGCCGAATATGATGTGCAAGACGGTTATGGTCGCAAAAGCAAAAGGCAAGGCAATTTTGTGAGCCAGATCGTCGTCTATTTCCAACCCGAAAAGATGCATGGAATTGATGATAATGCGGGAAACTACCCCCTCGCCTATCCAGCCCAATCCAAGGCTCGCCAGTGTGATGCCCAACTGAGTAGCAGCCAAATAAGCGTCGAGATTGTTGACGATGCCTTCGGCTACCCGTGCGGTAAAGCTGGAATCAGCCCGTACCTGCAATTGTGATATACGCACTTTTACAATGGCGAATTCTGCCGCCACAAAAAAACCATTAAGCAATACTAAAAAAAAGGTGAGGAATATGTCAAGTAACATGGCTTAACACTAAGTGAGTAATTATACAGACACAAATGTAACAAATAAAAGCGTGTTGCTGCATTACTCACCGGCTATCCGCACCTGCCGCAGGTTTTCCCTGCCGTATAATACCGGAAAATACATCTGCTCCGCTTTTGCCGGGTTGAGGGTGTAAAACCCGTCAAAACGAGGTTCTAAATTGATCACAAAGCTGTGACTCCCGGCAGGCAGTCGCTCGCAAAAGATGGCAGCCTGGTGTTTCCAGTATTCTCTGTGTACTTCAGGGCCCCACCAGTTCTGCTGCGGTTTGTCGAGGTACGAACAACCCGCTGGGATGGGCGCTTCGATCATGACGTAGTCGCTTGTTTCAGCGGCTTCTACGGTCACTACCAACCGGGCAGGTTTGCCCTGACGCAATTCAGCGACTTCGCGGCCATCCTGCTCCAGCCTCGTATTTACGGTGTAAATATCGGCTTTTCGCCCGGGTTGCGGATTGAAGCTTTGCTGGTAGGCGGTGAAACATACCGGGCCGACTCCTCCTTTTTCTATACGCAATGGCTGCCCGGTGGCAATGGTTTGGGTGTAGGGTAGCACTATCCGCTCGCCATTGATATCCAACGTACTATCCAGGGTAGCGATAGTATCCGCCTCCGACATGAGATCGGGCAGGATGGCCCGCAGGATTTGCGCCGACTCCAGGGTATTGCGCCAACCGTTGTAAGGGCGCTCTTGCAGGAAATACCGGCGAATGCGATGGCCAAGCATGGTATCTCCTGCCTCCCGGGCTATGTCGTAAGCCAGCAAAGTAGCGGCCACGGCGCCGCTCCACAAATCGTAGCCCCGTTTGTCCCAATAAGAACCGCCATAGAGGGTGCGCTGTTCGTATTTTTTTAAGGTGTCGAGCGAATGGGGCAGGTTTTGCTCCTGCCGGATGCGCAATACGAGCAGGCGGTCGTGCAGGGTTTGCTTCACCGTGTCAAAAGGCGCCAGATAGTGTGCATAGTCGAGGGGTTGGCCCACAGAAGAAAGCAGGCGCAAAGTGTGGAGTAAATCATCGCCTTTCAACAGGTGAATTTGCCCGGTCAGGTAGCGCAGGCCTTTTTCGAGGGCCTCGGTGGTGTAACCCGATTGCGAAGCCAGGTGCAGGGCCCGGAGTACGTAGGTGGTCATCCTGATATTGCCTTCGCTTTGCGGCCACCATCCCCAGGCGCCGTTATCTTTTTGTGCTTTGCGCAATGTCACCACCATGCGCTGTATATCTTGCTCGCCGGTAAAGGGTTGCCCCATCAACTTTCGCAGTTGTTTGTCGAGCAAAAGGGCCGTAAGCCGGCTGGCGTTTTGCTCGTTGCAGCCGTAGGGGTAGTTGCGCAGTCCTTCCAGGTCGACGAGCAATTGTTGGAGTATGTTGCCTTCGGCATACAGGGTGACGGGGCCTTTGGCCGGGTCAAAAGCCAGGGTAAAAGCGGTATCGGCTTCGAGCACGTGGAAAACCCCGTTGGATTCGAGGCTGCCCACGGGTAATACGGGGATTTTGCGCTCTTCGCCGTCGGCATAAGTGGCCGACTGCACGCCGAATCGCAATTCAAGGGTGTCGGGGGCGGCGGGGGCGACTACCGTGGCGCGGTCTACGCGACCTTGAGCTACCACGGCCTGCTGCGCGCCCATTAGTTGCCCGTCGAGTTGAAAAGCAGTGGCCACGGCCAGCGAGTCATCGCCGATATGCAGGGTTTTGCCCACCACCACGGCGCTATCGCCTTCCAGCATAAAGCGGGGTACGGCCAGTTGGGCTACCAGTTTTTTGAGGGCACGCACCTGTTTTTGCGCCACGCCGGCGCGGCCGCGGCGATCCATGCCCAGCGCATAAGTATTCCAGGCAGTGATGTTGTCGGGATACGTGACGGTAAAATAAGCTTCTCCCTTGCTGTCCGTCACCAGATTGGGCTGCCAGAAGGCTTCGTCTTTAAAATTACCCCGGTATTGTATTAAATCGAATTGCATGGCAGGCAAGGCTCCCTCGCGAATACCGTCGATGTAATACTCCGTCGCAACGGATCGGCTGCCCCTGACATTTACCCCGTCTTCGGAGTCAAGCCCGGCGGTAGATGCGCTGATCGCATTGATATTGCGAGTGGGAAGGTCGGCGATGTCTTGTACAGACATAACACTACCCTGCGCGGCATTTTGTTTGACAATCCCAACAGAATAACCCACAACGA
>JAEUUQ010000005.1 GCA_016787505.1 Saprospiraceae bacterium
ACCCTCACAACCAGGGAACAACAAATAGTGGAAGGGCTGGTAGCCGGATTGAGTTATAAGCTTATTGCCGATCGCTACTCGATGTCTATTGAAACCGTGCGTTTTCATATAAAAAATATTTATAAAAAACTACATGTCAACAGTAAATCGGAAGTTGTAAGCAAAGCCCTGAAGGGTGAGATTTAGAGCGTATATTTATACAAAAACCTTTCGTTTTAATAAAATTTCAAACCCTTCCTGCGTATTAATATGGATGGTGGCATTGATCCGGTTTGCCCGCATCTCCATATTTCGGAGGCCTTGTCCTTTTAAGGATTCCGGCAGGGTGTTTTTTTCGGTCATTCCGTCGTTGGCGATTTTCATATAAAAAAAGCCGGCTTCGTTTTTTAGTTCGATTTCTACATTTTTGGCATTGGCGTGTTTGACTATATTATTAATAGCTTCTTTATAAATCAGATACAAATTCTGGCGTATTTTTACGTCCATCAGGCTATCCCGTCGCAAAGTATCCGCTTTGAAAAAATACGTCAGCCCTTGAGGGCCGAGCATGGCATGGGCAAAATCTTCCATGCGCTCCAACAACTCACCCACCGAATCATTGCGGCTGTCGATAGTCCATATGACGTCACGCATAGTGGAAATGGCTACCCGGCTGTTTTCGGCGACCTGGCGCAAGAAGCTTTTATCTTTTTCATCGGCTTTATGCTCTGCCAGTTGCGCCTGCATCGCTATTCGGGTGAGCATACTCCCCACTTCGTCGTGTAGGTCGCTGGCGATTCGGGTGCGCATTTGCTCCATTTCGCGAAGGCGCGCCAAGCGGTAGCGGAATATGCCGTAGCTGAGTCCGAAAATTAAAAAGCCGCAAAGCGTGAAAAACCACCAGGTTTTATAAAAAGCGAGTTCGACGATCACCTGTATACTGCGTATGTCACTCCAAACTCGGTTGCCATCAGCGCCTTTGATTTTCAGGGTATAAGTTCCAGGAGGCAAACCGTTAAAGCGCAAAATTCTTTGGGCGCCTACATCATTCCATTGTTCGTCGATTCCTTCCAGCGTATAGGCATAAGTATTTCGCTCGGGATTGGTAAAATTGTTTAACGCTATCTGTAGTGTAAAAAAGCGATCGCGATAACCCAATCGAATCGTCTTTAGTTGATCCAGGTCGGTATCTTGTATCCATAATTGTTTATTAGCGCCGTCGTCGCGCGTATACAGACTTATCAGTATTTTGTTTTGAGATTTTGCCAGTTGTATGTCCTCTGGTTTGAAATAGGTAACGCCGTTGATACCGCCGAAATAAAAAGTACTGTCAGAAGCCTTTAGATACGATTTATTGTTGAACTCCCGGTGAGCTAGTCCGTCAGCTACCGTGAAATTGTCGAAGCGCATCGTGGGCAGATGCAGGCGGCTAAGGCCGTTATCCGAGCTCATCCAAAGATAGTCGCTATAGTCGAGGATGGCGTATATCACATTATTGGGCAAACCTTCATTGGTAGTGAACTGCCGGAAATTGCCGCTTTGGTGGTTCAGGCGAAATAAGCCGCTGCCTTTTGTGCCCAACCAAAATATCGAATCGCTTTGTTCATAAATATATAAAACAGACACGCGTGCATCACCAGGCTTTTGGAGTGAAAAGTGGGCTTTCACCCCTTGATTTCGGTCAATACGAAAAAGCCCTTCCGAAGTGCCCAGCCAAACCTCCCCCCGATTGTTTTTAAAAATATCGTGGGTGATGATTTTTGTGAAATCAAATTTACCGGCAGGATCTTGATAAGGGGTAAAGGTTTCAGTGGTAATATCGAATAATTCTAATCCGGAGCTGGATGAAACCCAAAGAGTGGTTTCGTTTTCTATTTCCAACTCATAAACCTTTTCCTCGCTTGACCGGATATCTCTTTTGGTGTTATTGCGGAGATTGATGCGGTGGACTTTACCCTTACCTTCACCACCTGCCCATATGATGTCGGAATGTACAGGGTCTTTTATTAAAAAATAGGGTACGAAACTGTTCGGCGATTCGATCGAAATATGCTTTTCGCCTTCATTTTTTTTATATTCAAATAACCCGCTGTAAGTGCCGATCAGAATTTTTCCGTCGGCCGTCTCCATAATTTTGCGGCAACTGGTGGCGAAATCGGCGCTTTCGCTTTGAAGAAAAGAATGAAAAAACTGAGGCTTGCGCTGGGTTTTAAATAGCCCGTTTTCCGAGCAAATCCAAATGTTTTGGTCTCTGTCTTTGTATATCTGACCAATCAAACCCACGCGCACTTTATCGAAAAATGGGTTGGAAATATCTCGGATCGTAAGGCTCACCGGATCGTAGAGGGTAAGATAGTTGGGCCAATCAAAAAGCCACAATTCACGGGCATTGGCATAAAAAACCTTTGGAAATGTTCTTCCCCAGTACGCTTTTGGCGTGCAGGTCGATACGCATTCAAATGTGCCGTCTTTAGGCTTAAAGCGATATTGCAATTGATTGCCATGCACTAACAAAACTTGCCCCTGATCGTCGAGGGTTATACTCAGCCAATAGTTTTTGGCTTCCGGGGTTTGTACCACGGGGTAATGGTTGATTTCGCCGTCGGCGTTTATCCATACCAGTTCCCGAAGAAACCTGATCCAGGTGTTTCCCCGTGAATCTCCTACAACTTCAGCATTTACAGGGTTATCGCCCGGTCTGGCGTATTTAGGCCGAATAACCTTTCCCCCAGGCCGGTATTCTTTGTATTGCCTGACTTCTACTCCCTGGGGTATGGGGTGATTAACCCATACGGTGCCATCAGGATGCGCATAACACCGGTAATGGAGATCAAAATTGGAAATAGGATATTGCGCAGTCAATAAGTTTCGGGACTCAAAGGTGCGCGGATTAAACAAGCTGAGACCTTTATTGGTGCCTAACCAGAGTATGCCTTTTTTATCCAGCGTAACGTGGTAAATCGTATTACCGGCAAATTGTATTGCAGTGTCAAGAATATTTCCAAAAACCCGAAATTCGTAACCGTCGAAGCGGTTCACCCCGTCTTCCGTACCCACCCATAAATAACCCGCCTCATCCTGTACGGCGCCGTATACCTTGCGATGAGAAAGGCCGTCCTCAATCCCGTATTGCTTTAGTTGGAAGGGCAAACGCTGCGCTATCAGCGGAACCGCCGTGGCCACACCTATTAACCAACATGCCAAAACTGTTCTCGCAAGCTTTTTCATAAACACATGAAAGTATGTAATTAATTAATAGTCAATATTTTGCACAAGAACCTACCATTTTATGTGGGTTGAAACAGAGCTTGCTCAGGCATATCTTCGCATCAATATTTGTACCCACTTACCGATAGGCTATTTACAACCCTTTTAGTATTTCCAAATTTAAGGCTTCTCATTGATGAATCAGTGTGGGGAGCAAAATTGACGACGTACGGTATGAAAGCATGCCTTTGGCAATAAACTCAAATTATGAAAAACTCTTATGTCATGACCAGATTATTCCTCTTCGCTTTTTGCCTGTTTGCAAGCGCAGGCCTGATTGCACAAAACTATTCGTTGGACTTTGATGGTAGCGACGATCATGTAGTCATTGGCGCTATGCCGGTCTTAAATAACGCAAGTTATCTGACGTTGGAATGTTGGGTCAAATTTGATGCAACCCCGGCAGCAACCGGTGCGATTACAATTATTCATAACTATTATACGCCAGGTAGCTATTCCCGCTGGATGATTGTTAAATCTATCCTGGATGATGAGTTGCATCTTGCAGTTTCTAACAATAGTAATATTAGCAATATTTTTACTACGGATGCTAATCTGGTTGCTGGAATATGGTATCACTTTGCATTGGTTTTTAATGGTACGCAATTGGGGGAAGAGAACAAACTGCGGTTCTATATCAATGGTCTACAAAAAACTTTATACTTCGGCGCACAATCCAATGGCCCTCTACCCAATACGCTTCCCGGCTCAGGAGGCACGGTTTATTTGGGGAAAACACCTTCCAATGTCGCAGCGCTAGACGGCAAATTAGACGATATGAGGGTCTGGTCTACCGCTCGTACACAAGCCGAGATTCAAAGTTATATGAATACCGAACTCAGCGGTTCAGAATCTGGGCTGGTTGCTTATTATAAATTTGACGAAAATAACCTGAATTGTGATGTAGGCGATTGTAGCAATAATGATTACCACGGCGCCAGACAAGGCGCCGGCGGCAGTAATAATTTGCCCCAATATTCTGACATAATCCCAACACTCACAAATGTACCGTGTGGCACGCCTATTAATTCAACTTACTACCGCGAC
>JAEUUQ010000490.1 GCA_016787505.1 Saprospiraceae bacterium
ACCCCCGAACGCGCCAGGGCCGCCTGGGATGCCTACGTGAGCCAGGTCGACAAATCTTCGATCCGGGCTATCTTGCAAGTGGCTGAAATAGAGGTAGAAGCGAATGCGCTGGCTATCAAAGTAGGCACGCGCGTAGCGGAAAGCTCTCTCCGAAACGAAGCTTCCCTCACGGCATTTCTCCGCCAGGAACTCGATATCGCCGATCTGAATATTTCGATTGCCCGCGACGAAAAGCTGGCCGCTGTGGAAGCCCCCAAACGCGCCAAACCCCTCACGGTGAAGGAACGCTTCCTGTTGATGTCAGAGACAAACCCTAATGTGCGCGAGTTGCAAAAACGCTTTGATCTCAGGCCGGATGAGGATTGAGGTTGTGGGTTGTCGGTTGTCGGTTATGGGTTGTCAGTTCTCTGTTCTCTGTTCTCTGTTCTCTGTTCTCTGTTCTCTGTTCTCTGTTCTCTGTTCTCTGTTCTCTGTTCTCTGTTAAAGTATAACTGGCAAAATTAAGAATCAAAGAACGGATAACCGACAACTGACAACCGACAACCGACAACTAGGCTAACTCCACTGAGATTCCCAATTCCAACTCGCCCAATTCCACTTTTTCTGCGCTGTCTACCTGGTCGGCCAGTTGAATGGCAGTGGCCAGGGTTTCGTTTTTGATGTAATCGCCAAACTTGTCGATAGCGGGGAGGATGGCGTCGTGGCGCTCGATAGTGATCACGATGCGGTCGGTGACGTTGAAATCGCGCTCTTTGCGGATATTCTGTATGCGGTTCACCAGGTCGCGGGCGAGGCCTTCGGCGACGAGTTGCTCATCGAGGGTGATGTCGAGGGCGACCGTGAGATTGCCGTCGGTGGCAACTTGCCAGCCGGGGATATCTTCGGCGCTGATCTCTACATCCTCCAGGCTGAGTTCGTAGTTTTCGCCTTCTATCTGTAGCAGGTATTTGTTGTCTTTTTCGATGCGGCTGATATCGTCCTGCGACCAGGTGGCGATGAGGTCGGCGGCGGCTTTCATGTGTTTGCCCAGGCGCTTGCCCAGGGTTTTGAAGTTGGGCTTCACCTTTTTGCTCACCAGGCCGGAGGTATCCGACACATATTCCAGCTCTTTGACGTTTACTTCTGCCAGGACGAGATCCTTAACTTCCTCCACTTGAGCCTGGAAGTTTTCATCGAGGATGGGCAGCAGCACTTTGTGCAGGGGCTGGCGCACGCGGATTTTTTCTTTTTTGCGCAAGCTCAATACAAGCGAAGAGATCCGCTGGGCGTAGTCCATGCGTTGCTCCAATGCCGGGTCGATGACGTCCGCTTCGGCTTTGGTTAGCAAAGTCAGGTGCACGGAATCGTGGGCTAAGGGCGTATTGAATTGCCGGGCGCGCTCGCGCACGGGATTACTGAGGTTGTGGTACAGCCAGTCGGCAAAAAACGGCGCTACGGGCGCCATGAGTTGGCCGACTACCATCAGGCATTCGAAGAGCGTTTCGTAGGCGGCCTTTTTGTCGTGCGACATCTCGCCGCGCCAGAACCGCCTCCTCGACAAACGCACGTACCAGTTGCTGAGGTGTTCGTCCACGAAGTTTTCTATGGCGCGGGCTGCGCGGGTGGGCTCGTATTCTTCAAAGCTTTCAGTCACCTCTTTGACCAGGCTGTGCAGCTTGGAGATAATCCAGCGGTCCAGTTCGGGGCGGTCTTTTACCGGTATCACGTTCATTTCGTCGATCGTGAACTGGTCGACATTTGCGTAAAGCGCAAAAAAGGAATAGGTATTGTAGAGCTTGCCGAAAAACTTGGTGCGCACCTCGGCTACGCCTTCGATATCGAAGCGGAGGTTGTCCCAGGGCTGCGAATTGGAGATCAGATACCAACGCGTGGCGTCGGCGCCGTAGTTGGCTATCGTTTCGAAAGGGTCGACGGCGTTGCCGAGGCGTTTCGACATCTTATGCCCGTTTTTGTCGAGCACGAGGCCGTTGGATACCACATTTTTGAAGCTCACGCTGTCGAATACCATTGTGGCGATGGCGTGCAGGGTATAAAACCAGCCCCGCGTTTGGTCGACGCCTTCGGCGATGAAGTCGGCGGGGAAATTCTGCTTGAATTTTTCCTGGTTTTCGAAAGGGTAATGCCACTGCGCGTAGGGCATAGCGCCCGAGTCGAACCACACGTCGATGAGGTCGGCTTCGCGGTGCAGCTGGGTGCGGCCGTCTTTGCCCACCAACACCACGCGGTCGATGTAGGGGCGGTGGAGGTCGTCGGGCATCGTTTGCGACAAGCCCAGCGCCTGGTTGGCTTTTTCCATTTCCTGGCCCAGTTGCTCCATCGAGCCGATGCAGATTTCCTCTTTGCCGTCAGCCGAGCGCCAGATGGGAAGGGGTACGCCCCAGAAGCGGGAGCGCGAGAGGTTCCAGTCCTGGAGGTTTTCCAGCCATTTGCCGAAGCGCCCTTCGCCGGTGGCGGCGGGTTTCCAGTTGATAGTTTTGTTGAGCTCGAACATACGCTCTTTCATGGCCGAGGCGCGGATAAACCAGCTGTCGAGCGGGTAGTAGAGCACGGGTTTGTCGGTGCGCCAGCAGTGCGGGTAGTTGTGCACGTACTTCTGCACGTTAAAGGCCTTGTTGTCCTGCTTGAGCTTCACCACGATATCGACGTCGACGCTTACGTAGTTGGGATCGTCGGTATAGTCTTTTACGAAGCGGCCGGAGAATTCGCCGACATTATCTTTGAACTTGCCTTGTTTGTCCACGAGCGTCAGTGCGCCGATGCCGCCGGCTTTGGCCACGCGCATGTCGTCGGCGCCGAAAGAGGGGGCGGTGTGCACCACGCCGGTGCCGTCTTCAGTAGTCACAAAATCGCCTACCAGCACGCGGAAGGCGTCGGTATGGCCGTCGAGCGGTTCTATCGGGTTGCCGAAAGGCAGCAGTTGTTCGTAGCGGATGCCCTCGAGTTTTTCGCCGGAGAATGATTCGCCGGTTTCGAGCGCTTCGGGTTTGTTTTTGCCGCCGATCCAGGTAGGCACGAGCGCTTCTGCCAGGACTACGCTGACGGGTTGTTGGGTATAAGGGTTAGTTGTTTTAATTTTTACATACTTAATATGCCGGCCCACGGTAAGTGCAGTATTCGAGGGCAGCGTCCAGGGCGTGGTCGTCCAGGCCAGGATGCGAACGTCTTCGCCGGGTTGCTCGAAGAGGAAGGCCGATTGCTCGTTTTTGACCACCTTAAACATGGCCACTACCGTCGTATCGGTAATTTCCTTGTAGGCGCCGGGCATATTGAGTTCGTGGCTGCTGAGGCCGGTGCCGGCGCCGGGCGAGTAGGGCTGGATAGTGTAGCCCTTGTAGAGCAGACCTTTATTGTACAGCTGGTTTAACAAATACCAGACCGTCTCGATATAGCTATTTTCGTAGGTGATATAGGGGTTATCGAGGTCGACCCAATAGCCCATTTTGCGGGTAATCTCATCCCATTTGTCTTTATAGCGCATCACCATTTCGCGGCATTTGGCGTTATATTCTTCTACGGAGATGCTTTTGCCGATATCTTCTTTGGTGATGCCGAGTTCTTTTTCCACGCTGAGTTCGATGGGCAGGCCGTGGGTATCCCAGCCGCCTTTGCGTTCCACGCGTTTGCCGTTCATCGTTTGGAATCGGCAAAAGATGTCTTTGATAGCGCGGGCCATCACGTGGTGAATGCCGGGCATGCCGTTGGCGGAGGGGGGGCCTTCGTAA
>JAEUUQ010000223.1 GCA_016787505.1 Saprospiraceae bacterium
ACTTTTATCCAGGCATTTTCTTCCCGAACGATCAAATCCGGTTTCTGGTTTTCGTCAAAAATCTCGTAGTGCGCTTTCCACATCGAAGCCCAGCCTTTACGGGCTATACGGCCGATTTCCTTTCCCATTTTATTGGTAAAAGTATAGGTGGCCGAGAAATCGATCCATTTGTTGGCTTTGATAGAAGCCTGCACGATGGATTTTGTCTCATCGTTGTAGACCGTAATTTCATCAACGAGCTTAAGCATTTTTTGCCGCACATAAGCTACCGTTTGTCCTTTGGCGTCTTTGGCGGCGAAGTCGTTAGAAAGCGTCGATATCTTAAACGAGAAATCGAGCGGGAATGAAAGGTTTTGCATAGTGCAGGGGTATTTTGTTTTTTATGAATACCAAAATAGTAGCATTCGTTACCAACCTTTCATCAAACAGCGTTTACTTTTTCCGTTTCTGCTTCTTCCAGTGCGTGCACATTGGCCGTTTTGCTGGAGAGGTAGGTGTAAATTGCCGGCACGACGTAAAGCGTAAGCAGCGAAGAAAAAATGAGTCCTCCGATGACGGCAATACCCATCGATACGCGGCTTTCGGCGCCGGCGCCCAGTGCCAGGGCGATGGGCAGCGTACCGAGGATAGTCGACAAGCTGGTCATGAGGATAGGCCTCAGGCGCGAAGCCGAGGCATCTTTGATAGCTGCCAGGTGGTCGAGCCCCTGTTCTTTTCGCTGGTTGGCGAATTCTACAATTAGGATACCGTTTTTGGCCACCAGCCCCACCAACATGATAATGCCGATTTCGCTGAAGATATTGAGGGTTTCTTCAAAATACCAAAGCGAGACTATGGCGCCCACAAGTGCCAGGGGCACCGTAAACATGATAATCAGCGGATCGACAAAACTTTCGAACTGTGCCGCCAATACGAGATAAATCAGTACAATGGCCAGCAGAAAGGCGAAAATCAGACTTGAAGAGCTCTCTGCAAAATTTTTAGACTCTCCGGTGAGGGCCGTTTGATAACTATCATCGAGTACTTTGTCGGCAATAGCTTCCATCGAGGCGATACCGTCACTGATGGTTTTGCCGTCGGCAAGGCCCGCCGAGATCGTAGCCGACACAAAGCGGTTGAAACGATATAGGGTAGGCGGCGTAGTTTGCTCTACCAAGGTAACCAGGTTGTCGAGCTGCACCATGTTGCCGTTGCGGTTGCGCACATACAGCGAGCGCACATCGATGGGTTTGTTGCGGTCGCCCCGCTGGATTTGTCCAATCACCTGGTACTGTTGCCCATTCAGCAGAAAATATCCGAACCGCTGTCCGCTAAGGCCCAATTGCAGGGTTTGCGCAATATCCAGTACCGAAACGCCCAGGTCCTGGGCTTTTTGCCGGTCAATATCGATACGGATTTCGGGTTTGTTGAATTTCAGGTCTACATCCACAAAAGTAAAGGTCGAATCCTGTCGGGCAGCGCCCAGGAATGCGGGCACCGCTTCTTTGAGTTTGTCGAAATTGGGCGCCTGGATTACAAACTGCACGGGTAGACCGCCGCGCTGGTCGCCGATGGTAGGCAACTGCGTGACGATGGTACGCCCGGCTGTCATGTTCATTATCTTGGGCGAGAGGGCGCCGAGTATCTCCTTTTGAGAACGCTCCCTTTTGTCGGCGGTAGTTAAAATGATATTCAGAAAACCGGTATTCACAGAAGAGGAAGCCCCGAAACCCGGAGAAGTAACAGAAATTAGCCCCTCTAGTTCGGGTACATCTTTTTGTACCAATTCGACGAGGTCATCCATATAAGCTTCCATGTATTCAAAGGTTGAACCTTCGGGCGCCGTAGCAATTCCGCGCAACCTGCCGCGGTCTTCGAGCGGGGCCAGTTCAGCGGATAAATTGCTGCCCACCGAATAGATCAGGTAGCCCGAAACAATCATAATGACAATGGCCAGCCAGCGCACGCGCAGGAAGCGGTCGAGCGTCGAGGAGTAAGCATTGGTCAAGCCCACAAAAAACGGCTCGGTGACGCGGTAAAACCAGGGATGCTGATCGCGTTGCTTAAGGATACGCGACGAAAGCATGGGCGTAAGCGAAAGGGCTACGAATGCCGAGATGATGACCGCGCCGGCAATTACTACGCCAAACTCGCGGAAAAGGCGGCCGGTCAGTCCCTGTAGGAAGATCACAGGCAGAAATACGCACACCAACGCTACTGTGGTGGCCAGTACGGCAAAAAATATCTCTTTGGACCCCACTATGGCCGCCTGCATCGGGGTCATTCCTTTTTCTATTTTGGCATAAATATTTTCGAGTACCACGATGGCATCGTCAACCACAATACCGATAGACAAGACGATGCCCAGCAAGGTTAATACGTTGATGGAGAAACCGGCGATATACATGATAAAAAATGCACCGATGAGCGAGATGGGGATAGCCAGTGCAGGTATCACCGTACTACGCCAGTCGCGCAAAAACAGAAAAATGATCAGCACCACCAGCACGAAGGCCATCAATATCGTTTCTTCCACTTCTTTGATAGAAGCGCGGATGTAC
>JAEUUQ010000506.1 GCA_016787505.1 Saprospiraceae bacterium
AACGGCTGGTACGATAACAACATGGGCAAAGAACTTAACTACTTGTACGATACTACCGTCGAAAACCGGCAATTGAAGGTGTATCGTTTCGACCACGAAGGGTGGAGCTTTCAGAATAGCTTATACTATTTCAGAGAAGACGTGCAGGAGAAAAAAGTTTGGCAATGCTATACGGGCAACGATACCATCCCCTATTCTGAATATTTGCTCTATGACTTTTCGCTGCAAACCGGCGATACCTTGTCTTTTGATTACCAGGGCCCTGGTAATTTCAGGCTGGAATATGTACATCATGTAGATACCATCCAGTTACTCGACGGTCCATACCGGCGTATAGCCGTTTATCGCTGGTGGGAGGGTAGCAATTATCCAACCTTGAACGGCAATTATCCCTACTACGACCTGGTAGAAGGCGTGGGCAATTTGTACATGCCTTTATATGCCGATGCGCAGCCCTGGGATATGTTTACCCCGATATGCGCGTGGCGGGGCGATATACCGGTTACCGGCGCCTGCGAGATGGCTCAGATCAACTGTGACGTACTGCAGATCGACTCGATGTCGTTGGAATCCGGTGCTATTTACGTGAAATTGAGCTACGGCCAGGCCGATTGGCCTATCTATGCCTACAAGATATTCCTCCTCAATGAGCAAGGCGATACGTTGGTTGCTTCCAGCTATAGTCCAGGCCATTTACAACCCAACAACACGGTCGAAGATTGGATGTGGGATGAAGGAGAAATCAATGTCCTGCCCAATCCAGTCAGGGTCATCGTAAAAGACCAGCTTACCAACCAACAGTGCGAAATTTTGTACGGCACTACCGGCCTCAATAATACACCCGAGCGCGAATTGCTCCGCGTGTATCCCAACCCCGCTGCCGGCGAATTTCAGGTGGAATTGCCTGCCGGTTTTGAAGTGGCCGGTATACAGCTTTTTGATGCGCAAGGCAGGCGTTACGCAGTCGAAGCCAATAAAGACGCAACCTCACTTCGCATAGCTGTGGGCAATATCCCCCCCGGCATGTATTCGCTAACTCTTCTGGCTGCCGATGGGAGCAGCCACATCGCACGTGTGGCGATCGCCCGTTAATTTGGTTTTATCTTAAGAAAAGTCGGTTCAGAATTTTGGAATAGCCTTTCGGTAGCATATAAGCTGATGTATGTTACCGGAAGGCTACATATTTGTATTAACAAGCTCAACGACAACCGACGGCAGAAGGCTCGAAATCCACTGCGGCGATTTGGGCAACCTGATATTTGGAGTTGTTTATTAATTTTCCTTAAAACGCGCCTCTTCTTCTTGTTGTATACCAGATTCAATATGTCGCCAGCGGTAGCGGGCCGACCAGCGGTGGGTGCGACCTTCGGCGGCGTCGGCAATCAGCTCGCCAAGCACAGGGCCCATTTTCAGGGCATGGCCGCTGCCGCCTGTGCCTACCGTGAGGCCCTCGATGCCCGGGTGGCGGTCAATCCAAAAATGCCCGTCGAGGGTGTCGGTGTAGAGGCAACGGCGGGTATACACGATCGGATCATCAGCCAGGGCGGGCAGGCTTTCGCGCAAAAAGTCCCTAAGTTTGCGTTTGTCTTCGGCAGTAACCACGCGGGCGTCGTTTTCAGGGTGCAGCGTTACCCCGACACCGTGATTGGCGATTTTGACAACGCCCTCGGTGGGGTGTACCGGAAAGCCGTACCAGCCGGTATTCGAAATATCGGCTGAAAATACGGCAAACCGCGGATAAGTAAACAATTCGGGCTTGCCGGGCCGCAAATGAAAAACGGGGTGGCCCGTGGCCTTTATATAAGGCTGCAATTCGGGAAGCAGCCAGGGCGTAAATACGCCGGCACATACTACCACATGGCCCGCTTCAAACCGGACGCCTTCGCGGGTGCTTATTGCCGTACATTTCCCTCCTGCCTGTTCCAATACCTGGGCCGTTTGCCCCTGGTGAATCACTACTCCCAACTGCTCGGCGTAATCTGCCAATTTCTTTATTATTCGACCCGATTCTACAAAGCCGGCCGTCGGATTGTAAAAACCATCGGGATAAACTTGCGGGTTAAATGCTGGAAAATACGCGCCAATATTGCCGTTGAGGCGAACAGGGCTGTAACCTTTGTCTAATAGTTTGCGATAGCTGGCGGCTTCAAAAGAATCGCCAGGGTCACTAAATGGGCTGCGAGTGGCCAGAATAAAACCCACCTCGTGGTATAATTCTTCGCCAAACAGCTCATTCCAGGAGCGCCAACTGTCCATACAATAAGCGGCCATGTCCATATACTCATCGTCTGTTCCGTATTCCATGCGTACCACTTTACTTATATCGGTTGAGGCCGCTAGTGGATGCGGGATGGTATCGGGGTTGAGCAAGCCTACGCTGTATTTGCGCTTGCGCAATTCGATGGCGGTAGAAAGGCCGAAAATGCCTGCTCCGGCTATCAAAAAGTCATAATGGTCGGACATAGCGATACATTGGCAGTGATTCGCAACAAGATAAACATTTTACCCCTACCTTTGCCCCGTTTGAACGCTACCCGTACATGCAAAATAGTTTTTGGCGACTCTTGTCGTATATCCGCAGCTATAAGTCCTACGTGTTGCTCAATATTACGAGCAACATTCTTACGGCGCTTTTCACGGTAGTCAGCATCCCTCTGTTGATTCCCTTCCTCGAAGTATTGTTTGATAGGACAAAACCCATGGCTCAGGCTCCGGCATGGGGTTGGAGTATATCGGCCATCCGCGACACGCTTAATTACCAGTTTGGACTGCTGGTCACCCAACAGGGCAAAGAATCGGCACTGGTAGTCATTTGCAGCGCTATTTTGGGAGCATTTTTTCTGAAAAACCTGTTTCGCTATCTCTCTCTGTTTTTCATGGCGCCGGTGCGCAACGGCATGATCAGGGATATTCGCAGGCAGTTGTTTGACAAAATGCTGGCCCTGCCCCTGGCGTATTTCTCCGACGAACGCAAAGGCGACCTCATGTCGCGCATCACCGCCGACGTACAGGAAGTGGAATCGAGCATCCTCAATATGCTGGAAATTATATTCCGCGAACCGATTATTATTACGGGTTCGCTGGCCTTTATGCTATACGTGAGCCCGCCGCTCACGGGTTTTGTCTTTTTGTTGCTCTTGTTTACGGCCGTAGTTATAGGTGGTATCGGGCGAAGCCTCAAAAAAAGTTCTTCCTTGGTACAGGAACGCCTGGGCGTATTGGTTTCTATTGTGGAAGAAGCGCTGGGCGGCATGCGCATCATCAAAGGTTTTAATGCCGAGCCCTACCAGCGCGCCAAATTTGCCGTGCACAACGATGTCTACCGCCGCATGCTGACCCGCCTGCTGTGGCGGCGCGAACTGGCCTCCCCTCTGTCGGAATTCCTGGGCATAGCCGTAGTGGCCATCTTGCTCTGGTTTGGCTCCAGGCAGGTATTTGCCGGCGATCTGAGTGCGGAGACTTTCCTGACTTTTATTTTTGCTTTTTATAATGTGATAGATCCTTCCAAGTCTTTTTCGAAGGCGTATTATAATATCCAAAAAGGCGTGGCCGCCATGCAGCGCGTAGAGCAAGTCCTGGATGCCGAAACCAGAATAGTGGAATTACCCGACGCAAAGCCCGTTTCCGGTTTTGAAAACCAAATAGAATACCGCGACGTTACTTTTGGATACAAAACAGGCGAAGGCAACGTGCTGGAAGACATCAACCTGACCATTCCCAAAGGACGCATTATAGCGCTGGTGGGCGCTTCGGGCGCCGGCAAATCTACGCTGGTCGACCTGCTGCCGCGTTTTTACGATGTAGATAAAGGGGGCATTTATATAGATGGCATTAATATTGCCGAATTTCGCCTGCGCGACCTGCGCTCGCTGATGGGCATCGTGTCGCAGGAAGCGATTTTATTTAATGACACCATATATAATAATATCGTCTTCGGACTGGAGGGCGCCACGCGGGATGACGTAGAGCGCGCCGCTCGCATTGCCCATGCGCACGACTTCATCATGGCCACCGAAAACGGCTACCAGACCAACATCGGCGACAGGGGCAGCAAACTCAGCGGCGGACAACGCCAGCGCCTCACCATTGCCCGGGCAGTGTTGAAAAACCCGCCCATACTCATCCTCGACGAAGCCACCTCGGCACTCGATTCAGAATCAGAAAAACTGGTGCAGGATGCCCTGTACCACCTTATGCAGAACCGCACTTCTATTGTGATAGCCCACCGGCTCAGCACCATCCAGCATGCCGACGAAATCATCGTGATGCGAAAAGGACATATCGTAGAGCGAGGCACCCATGCAGAACTGCTAACCCACGGTGGTGAATACCAAAAATTGGTAGAACTGCAGGCTTTTTAATTTTCACCCTGTCACCCTGCCACCCTGTCACCTTGTCACCTTGTCACCTTGTCACCTTGTCACCTTGTCACCTTGTCACCTTGTCACCTTGTCACCTTTTTTGTAATATTGTAACACAAATCACAGACGAGGTGTTATTTTATCCTGAATTTTGCACCTGCAAACAAAATCTATATCCAATGGAGTTCTCAGTAGAGCAAATTTATACCGGTTGTTTGGCGCAAGGCGCCTACTACATTAAGTCGCAAGGAGAAGCGGCTATCATCGACCCCCTGCGCGAAGTGCAGCCCTACCTGGATAGGGCCGAACGCGACGGCGTCAAGATCAAATACGTATTTGAGACGCACTTTCACGCAGATTTTGTGTCGGGCCACCTCGACCTGTCCAAAAAAACTGGCGCGCCCATTATCTACGGCCCTAGCGCCAATCCCGAATTCGAAGCGCATATCGCTGAAGACGGCGAAATCTTCAAAATCGGCGCTATCAGCATCAAAGTG
>JAEUUQ010000515.1 GCA_016787505.1 Saprospiraceae bacterium
TTTTGATCCCGCCTGTATGGAGCGGCTCGAATACACCTACAATAAGAGCGGAGAGGGTTACGTATCTTACCTGGTCAACATAGGCCAGGGGGAAAAACTCGTACTCGAAGTAGGCAAAGAAAGCAAAGACCTGCAAAACACGTTGCCTCTTTCCTACATCAGCTGCAGCAACGGCCAGTTTAGTCAAAACACCGCCACGCGCATCAACAGCGATGCCGACGAAGTATATATCATATACGAGATTACGACCAAGCAATACCTGGTGTCGCCGGTTTCGCTGGCTGCGTATTACAAGCGCGACAACCAGCAGATCAGCTACATTTCGCCGAAATACAGCTTCCTTTTCAATACGCAATACGGCACGATCGGTGAAAACATCTCCACCAATCCCAAGGCGCAGGTGTATTTCGAAGGCCGGCTCGAAAACCCGTGCACGGGTTCTTACATTTTCAAGCAAGCCAATAAAGGCAATATCAATACGGTAGCCGACCTGGTATTTGTGCCCGAAATCGGCGTAACAGAAGAACGCATCGGCTTCAATGCCGCCGACGCCCAGCAAAACGCGTTGATTCTCAAGAGTATCCGTGGCCGTACGCCGGAGCGCTACCTCATGGAACTCTGCGGCAAACTGCCCGGCCAGAGCTCGACAAGCCAATACGACTACAGACAAACAGCAGTACCACAAGACTACGACGTCACACCTAAGACGCCTTATACCTATTTAGACGAAAAAAAACCGGCTACCACCACTACTACGGCTAATACGGCCCAAACCAAATACCACACGGTTCAAAAAGGAGAAACGCTGTACAGCCTGTCTAAACGCTACGGCGTCAGCGTAGAGCAACTTCGCCAATGGAATAACCTGGGCAATTCGAATACTATCCGCAACGGTGGACAGTTGCAGGTATCCGCATCAACTACTTCTACCACCTCCATCCCCTCTTCCGCTTCTACGGCGCTGAACCCCAAAGGAGTGGAAAGCGATGTGAATACGTATTATCCTGTGCCTTACGACCAAACAGGTAACACGATGAAATACCATACAGTAGCATCGGGAGAAACGGTGGCATCTATCGCTATGAAATACGGCTACACGGAGGCCAAATTCCGCGAGTTCAACAACCTCGGCAAAACGGATTATATCAAAATAGGGCAAAAACTGAAAACCAGCGATTGCGATTGTCCGCAGCCGACTACGGCAAAGACTATCACGCCATATTACCCCGTCAATACGACCGATTCGCCGGCATCATACGACAAATCCGATGTCTGGACCTCAAAAAGCGTTAGCAGCAGCCTTCCCGCGCCGCGATCAAGCGCCAATACGGCCACCAGCGCAGGCATTCAGCCTTATAGCGGCGGCGTGCAATACCTCGATACGCCTGTGCCTACGATTACGAGTCAACCCAATCCGTATCAGACTACGACGAACAAAAGCACGACTTCCAGCTACGATAATGACTTTATCCCCAGCGCGTACGACGAAGTGCCCGCCACGCAGCGTACCAATACGCAGCAAGTAAAAGGGGTAAGCGGTTTTGACAACGATATGTTTTCGGCTAATTCGACTTCCCGCTACGACTATTATCCTTCTTCCGAACCCGTGAACCAGGTTTCGGAGTATTCCAATGCGGTCACCCGCGAAAATGGCCGCCGCGTTCACACCGTACAAGAAGGCGATAATATGTACCGCATAGCCCGTCAATACGGCATTACGGTAGAACGCCTGCGCCAGTTGAATAATCTGGAAGTGAACGAAACGTTGATTCCCTATCAGCGGTTATGGATCGATTAAGGCTGAATTCTTTAAATTTTTATAAGTTCACCACTATAAACAACATCTGATGTTCTTCACTACATCAGATGTTGTTGTATTTATTCCAGCATAGCTAATTTCTTCAAATGAAAAAGTATTTCCTATTTGGAGCTTATTTGATACTATCGCTGGTAATTGGCGAGTTTCACCCTTTTTCAAGGCTCCCGATGTATAATTCTTTTCCTAATTACGCTTATATTTTTTATTTGTCTGATGAAAACGAACGACTTATTCCCTACCTGAAATATTTTGATTACAGTAAAAATGCCAGTTATATTGCGTTCTTCTTCTATTCTATTTGTACCCAGCATAATTATCCTTATGGCACAGATCAGGAAGACCCCGATCATTTAGAAAAAACAGGAAAAGAAATAATGGACATCATCTTAAAAAACGAAGATACAACCCCGTTTGATTTTGATACGCTAAAATTATACAGGAAAAATTACTATATTCATAACAACCAAATCCGTTACACTGATTATCTGATGTATGAAAAAGCGATTTCTCGATAAATATTTCAGCGCCTACACAAATGCGGAATGGATAATAATCAAAATAACAATATCCTCATTCTGGCTATATATTATTAAAATCACGTCAATCAACAAAGACGCCGTTCCTTTTCCATCCGGGTTTTGTACTTTTTTTGATTGCTCGGCGTTGGTATCCAGCTATACGCTGGTACTGTTTTTCTTGACAGCCTGTTTACTTACTGTATTATATATATTAGAAAAATGGATGATTTTTACTACAATATCCATGTTTTTGGTAAGTTTAATATTATTTACTTTAGAGGATTCTAATGGAATTTTGAATTATAATGTTTTATACTCAATGACATTTTTTGTTCAATTCATAGCATATTACAGAAACAATGCTAACCTGAAATCGGAAAGAATTCAATTCCCTATTCAAATCATTGCTGCCGGTTATACTTTGGCCGGTATTTCCAAGCTTTATGAAAGTGGATTAGGCTGGGTTGCACAAGCTCCTCAGGCTTCTATACAAATGCTGAAAAATTATTGCTATGCATACTATGATACCGGTGATAACTTGTATTTGGACAAAGGAATGCAATTAACAACTTATGCGCTTGAACATGCCAATACAATAAAAACGCTTTTTGCGGTATCGCTCTTTTTAGAACTTTTCGCCTGTCTGGCACTTATAAACAAGAAAAGCGCTTTTATCTACGGCTTACTTCTTACCTCTATGCATATTGGGATTTTTTATTTTATGCACATCATTATCATACCGGTATTCATCCCTATGCTCACCTTTATGGTAAATCCCTGGGGTTTAGTATATTGGTCATTGTCTGTTATTTCAAGCCCTCGCCAAGTGCTACCTCGATAAGGTCAGGAGAGTTCTTCGAACACGATATTCTTATCTACCGGGCCCGGGAACGGGCCGAAGTGGGCCAGCTTGAGTTCGGCCATACGGCGGCCTGCGGTGGCGCAATCGAGAGGATTATAACCGTCGAGCCAGGCGGTGAGGTAGCCGCTCCAGAAGGCGTCGCCGGCGCCAGTCGTGTCTTTTACTTCCACCTCTCTTGAAGGCAAAAAATTAGCGCCTTTGTGGTCGGCAACCAGGCAGCCTTCCTTGCCGAGGGTCACGCATACTTGCCTGGCGCCCAGGTTCAGAAAGTGTCGGGCGGCGTGTTCGGGGTCTTTGAGGGGTTCTTCGTAGAGGCGCTCCCAGTCCACTTCGCTTACCTTCACCAGCGCGCCGAGTTCGCAATAGCGGGTCATATAGCGCTGGGCTTCTTCTCTGTCACTCCATATTTTGGGCGAATAATTGGCGTCGATGCTCACCTGGCAGCCTAATTTCATGGCGCGTTGGGCGGCTTCGAAGATCACTACTTGGGCGGGTATACGGCTGAGGGCAAAGCAAGTGGTGTGAAAGAGGCTGGTGTGCGACAGCAATTCGTCGGTCATCTGCTCGTCGTAGATAAAGCTGTCGGCGGCGCGGTAAGCCTGAAAATTGGACACTTTTTTTGAGCGGGTAACCAGGATAAGCGTGGTGGGCAGGTCGATTTCGCGGATCAGCGAAGTGTCTACGGCGGTGGCGGCCACGGCGTCGCGCAGGAAAACGCCCATTTGGTCGTTGCCCACGGTGGCTACCAGTTTGGCGGCGTTGCCCAGCCTGGCCATGTTAATGCACAAATTGGCCGGACTTCCTCCCTGTAATCGCTTGAAATTGACGGCTTTTTGCAAATCGCGCACAAAACGCGAGCTGATGAAGTCCACCAGCAGTTCGCCGGCGCTCACAATATCGATAGGACGAAAACGTCTGGACTGCATAAAAGTGTGATGGTATGGTTGTAATAAGACGACGCTGAAAAATAGGAGTTTTTTTCTATTATTTGCAGTAATTAAGCATCTTTCATTTTTGAAATAAATTGGCAGTGGCTGATTGCGACAACATCAAGTGGTTTAGCCGCAAACTGCCCGTCTAATTTTATCGTCATGAGCGCATCAACGTCTCCCGGTCTATTCTTCTCTTCTGAAATGGGAATTCCTAATTGGTGATAGATTTGCCTGTAATCATCTATTCGCAAACGGCTTTGCGGCTGAATACTGTTATCGATCCACCTCCACTGGCGATTTGTGAACTGCAGGAAATTATAAACATTAATAGAATGGTCAAAATGAGCAAAATGGTCTGACATGTCGATGAAATGCGACATAACCCCA
>JAEUUQ010000522.1 GCA_016787505.1 Saprospiraceae bacterium
TTCGTGCCCCATGTATATAGCAGGATGGGTAAAGTGAATGACGCCGTTAACCGAATCCTCTACCGGCGAGGTATACACTTCGCCCGAAGGCATGTTGGTCTGCCCGTCGGAATTGATCCAGGTACGGCCTTTGGTAGAAAAGCGAATATCTATGCCGTCGCCCAGATAGTGCACATTTGCACAGCTATTAAGCCGGTCCACGATGCGCTGCTGCGAACGGCGCACTTCGAGCCAGCTTTGCACCGGGTCGTCGTCGGTGAGGCGGCAGGCGCCGAACACGAAGTTTTCGTATTCTTCGAGCGATAAACCCGCCTCCTGGGCGCTGGCCAAGGTAGGGTACTGGCACAGGTTGCGCTTGAGCGAGCGGGTAGCCGTGCGTTCAAAGTATTTTTGCTGCGCACCCTTGAGTGCCTCCTGGCGCAGCTTCGCCTTGGCAGGGTCCACATTCTGCTCTTCCCGCAAGTTGAAGGGCGCCCGGATATATAAATAGGCGTCAAAGGAATTCATGGCTTCGCTGTATAACATCGGCGCATATCCCAACTGCTGCTCGTTGGCTTCGGTGAGCATCAACCGGCCCTGCTCCCGAAATTCCAGGTCGACTTCTACGTTAGCGCCCGCCTGCAAGGCCACACGGTATACTTCCCGCACCAACGGCTCCGCCAGTGTGGTGCTGCGCACATATAAGCGCTCGCCAGGCTTTACTTCCATGCAATAATGCACCAGCAACTGTGCATACTTTAACAAAATAGACGGTGTCATATTTCTTAGGTTTTTACTTTGCGCCTATACGAATCAAACTGTCCTAAAGTCGTACAGTCCTAAAGTCGTAAAATCGTACAGTCGTACAGTCCTAAAATCGCCCCCTCCCCTATCTCCCCACCTGCACAAAGGCGCTCCACAGCCGGGGGGCAGCGGTTTGTTTGTTTTTGATCAATTTCAGCTTAGCTGCGCGCAAGGCCTCGGCCTCGCTTTTGCCCTTGATAACGTCATCGTAAAAAGCGCTCATCAGCGCGGCGGTGGGCTGGTCGTATACCTTCCACAACGTACCTATGACGCTGCCGGCGCCGGCTTCGATGAAAGCGCGGCTCAGCGACATCAGGCCTTCGCCCGAATACAGGGGCCCGGCGCCGCTTTCACAACTGCTCAGTATCACGGTATTGCCGGGTAACTTCAATTTGATAATTTCGGCAGCGTAGAGGATACCGTCTTCCGTCGCGTCGGGCTGCCGGGGTTGTGCAAAAGCGATACCCGACAAGGCAGGGTTCGCCGTATATACAAAGCTATGGGTAGCCAGGTGCAAATAGCGGTATTTGTCTGTCCTGGCTTTGAATTCCGCTTCCGACGCCTCGGTGGCAATCATAGCCATGCTTTGTTGTTGGCCGGCGGCAAACTGCCTGGCGATCCCGGTTACTTCTTCAGCCGAATAAGGCAAGGCCTGAAACTGGCGACCGTCAACGGTGACCGTACTGCGCAGGTTTTCCTGCGATTGATAGGTGCTGTCGAAAGCAAATTGACGACTCTCCCAGATATATCCAGTGCCGGATGTTTCGTCAAAAACGGGCGCAACACCCAGAAATGCATTCAGGCCGGAGGGCACAACCCCCTTTTGATGCTGCTGATAAGCGGTGGCAGCATAATAATATTGCACGGTGTAATCTTTCACCAGGTAGTCGAGTTTGTCAAAACCCACTTTGTCTTTGCTATCGTCGCTTTCTTCGGGCGCATTTTTGAGTATGGCCTCAAGAGGCGCCTGCCACAATATGTCGTGGGGAATGAACACCAGGTGTTTTTTCTTTTTCAGGACGGATATCACCGGCTGAATGAGCTTGATGTACAGGTTGTGTCCGTAAAAGATACAATAGTCGATGTTTACCTTTTTTACGCCCTCTACTAAGCCGGTGACGGCCGTAGTCATGTCGGGCAGGCCTCCGCCTAAGTTGTATTTGGAATAGGTGCCGGCGCCGGTACCTGGAGCGGGACCTGCCTGCGCCATCAGGTTGAGGATTTTGGCGTTTTTAGGTTTTTTAAAACCCACATAGTCAATCGGCAGCCGCTCTGCCTTGAAGTCGTCGTGGGTAAATGCAAATACGTAGTAGTTTTGATCGCCGATAAAATACGACAACAAGGCGGTTTCGGGATCGAGCGATTGTTGTATCTGCGCCGGGGCGGCTACCTGTATGTTCCAACGCAGGCGGTAGTAGTCGGGCGCCGCTACGCGCACCGAGTCGGCAAAGGATTGCAGTGCTCTTCTGGCTTGCGCCAATGCCCGAACGCCTTCTTCGTGCTGGGGCAACATGGCCAGTTCAGCCTCCCACCCCCTGATTTGAAGCAGCAATTCTTTTTCGCGGGAGCTGAGTTGCGGGTAGCTATCGGCCAGGGCATCCAGGGCCAGGGCGTCGGCCCGCAACACGAAAGCTTTGCCGCGTTCCGACAATTCAAAGGCCTGGTCGGCGTATTGCTTGTCACCGCTTTGTTCATAAAGCAACATGGCGCTTTCGATGCCGGAGGCATAACACTGGCGGCTCAACTGCAAGAGCTGCAGGCGCGTGTCATTGCCCAGCAAAACGCTCAACTGCGATTCTATAGCGGCAATGGCGGCACGACTATCCTCCAGCGCTTGCTGAAAGGCGGCTGTGTTGTCGGCGCGCAAGGCCAGTGCAGCCCGCAGTTGCAATGCCGTGGCGAGCAGCAGCCTATCCGGTGCGGCCTGCGCCGGCATATCCCCTTGTTCAGAGCGGATAGCTTCGTCAAGGTAGCGATTAGCTATGTCGACACTGTCGATAGATATAAACAAGCGCGCCTGGTTGATACGGGTGCGTATCGTTTCTCGGTGGCGCTTGCCGTAGTGCGATTCGAGCGTGGAATAGGCGTCGTCGTAAAAACCGGCGGCAAACTCCGGATTGGCTCTGCTAAACCATTCGCCATAACCGTTATACAACTGGCCGCTGAGCAGAAAATTATCGGCGCCTATTGCTTTGCCTAGAGCGCTATCCCAATAATCGCGGGCTTTTTCTTCGTCTTTGAGCTTCCAGTACAACCTGCCGATATTGTAAAAGGTGATGGCCACGTCGGGGTGGTCTTCGCCCATCTCTACCCGCAAGGTTTCGAGCGACTGCATGTAGTGGTGTTCGGCTTTTTCGTATTGCCCCAATTCGAGGTACGCCGAGCCCAAATAACCGTCAATTAGCGAAAAAATATGGGGGTCGTCGATGGGTAATCGTTTAGCCTGGAGCAGGAAGTCGATGGCACGGTCGTAGTCGCCCATATCCAAATAAATCGCGCCGGCGCGCATATAGTTTTCTTCTTCTTCGCCGGTGAGCAGTTCTTCGCGGATCTGGCGGCTGCGATCGTTGGCCTCAAGGGCGCCGCTGTAATCACCGGCTACCATGAGGTCGTAACTAAGCAGGAAATACGCCCTCGATACGTCGTACAACTTATCGGGATGCGCATGGATAAACTCGCGAAGGATGGCGCCGGCACCCATCACGTCGCCGCTGTCTGTAAGGGATTGCGCCTGTTCCAACCAGGGTTGGGCGGGTAGCCAGGAGTGGACAAACCAGAGCGCGACTAGGAGGATTTTCTTCATGTGATTCAGCGAATATAAAACTTGCCGACGTGCAGGAGGTCGGAGGCGTCTTCCAGCTTCCAGTAGTACAACCCGGGTGTCAGCTTACCTTCAAAGCTATAGTAATTTGTCGCAGTTACCGAACTGCGGTGGACTTCTTTTTCTTTGTTTGTCAAAATAATCAGGGTCAATTCTCCTTCGGGGGCATTTTTCCAGGCAAATCGCAGCACTTCTGCCCGCGCAATCGTGTCGCTGTTGGCAGGAGTGGTCACTTCAAAGCCTCCGCTTCGCATGGTGGAGACTATCATGCCTTCCATGTTGTCGGCGGGGGTGTAAAACGAAGCGTCGGCATATTGCGGAGTAGTTTCGCGAGCAGTGGCCGGGGATGGCGCAACCGGCTTATCAGGTTGGGCTATGCGCCCGGCAGAATCTTCGCGTATCGTATCAACAGGGGTCTCTACCTTTACAACAGGCGATGTGGGCGGCGCGGGCGCCGACAAGCGGTAGGCCAACCACGACAATATTACCAAAACAGCAGCTGCCGCAGCACGCACTACCCACAAACGGCGCACGGCAGCCTGCGGCGCCGGCAGGGCGCCCAAGGCGATGTAATCAGCATCGGCAATAAGCGCGTACAAGTCGAGGGCCTGGCTATGACAGGACTCGCATTGCTCGATATGCTGCACAATAGCGGCAGGCAGTTTATCGACAGCGTCCTGCCTGAGCGCCTCGGCATACCGGGCTATGCCCTCGTCGGTAAGATGTCCGTGCTGATCAAAG
>JAEUUQ010000541.1 GCA_016787505.1 Saprospiraceae bacterium
CTCCAGGCCGACCGCGTGATCGAACTCGACCCCGTGACCGAAGCCGACGGACACACCCGCAAGGCCTGGGCCGTGGAAGGCGACTGGCACGAAATCCCCTCTCTCAAGCATATGCTGCTCGAAGATGCGCTCCAAATTAAAGACAAATTGGAAAGTATGGATAAAGGCGCCTTTTTTGCAGTAAAAGAAGCCTTTAAGAAGGTGTTGCCCCACCAATACAAGTACCTGAAGGAACTCAAAGATATCCTCCTCGACCGGCATTCAATTAGAGATCTCTAAAGCGTCTGACGGCTGATAGTCGTCTGACGCAAACTAGAACTCAGCGCTCTTGGGCGTACGCGGAAAAGGAATCACATCGCGAATATTACCCATACCCGAGATAAACAGCACCATGCGCTCGAAGCCGAGGCCGAAGCCGGCATGCGGGCAGCCGCCGAATTTGCGCAATTCGAGATACCACCACAATTCTTCTTCCGGAATACCGAAAGCTTTAACGCGCTCTAGCAGCACATCGTGGCGTTCTTCGCGCTGAGAGCCGCCCACTACTTCGCCGATACCGGGGAATAGCACGTCCATCGCAGCTACCGTATCGCCGGGAGCCCCGTCGGTGCCGGGTTCGTTGATGCGCATATAAAATGCTTTGATCGCCGCGGGATAATTGCGCACGATCACCGGCTTTTTGAAGTGTTTCTCCACCAGCCAGCGTTCGTGTTCGGCTTGCAGGTCTTTGCCCCACTCGGGCGTAAACTCGAAGCGGTCTTTTTTGAATTCTTTGGAATCGCGCAGCAGGCGGATGGCCTCGGTATAGGTGATGCGCTCAAATTCGTTGTCGACCACAAAGCGGAGGGTTTCCACCAGCGGCATCGGGCGGCGGTCCTCCGTTTTCATATTTTTCTCCAGGTCGGCGATGCGCTGGTCGAGGAAGGCCAGGTCGTCGGCGTAGTTGTCGAGCACAAACCGGATGAGGTATTTGAGGAAATCCTCTACCAGGTTCATGTTGTCTTCGATATCAAAAAACGCGACTTCGGGTTCGATCATCCAGAATTCGGCCAGGTGGCGGGTGGTGTTGGAGTTTTCTGCCCGGAAGGTGGGGCCGAAAGTATACACCTTGCCCAGGGCCAGTGCGCCGATTTCGCCCTGCAACTGCCCCGATACCGTGAGGTTGGTGGCCTTGCCGAAGAAATCGGCTTCGAAGTCGACTTCGCCGCTTTCGGTGCGCGGCAGGTGGTCGAGGTCGAGGGTGGTTACGCGAAACATCTCGCCCGCGCCTTCGGCGTCGCTGCCCGTGATGATGGGCGCGTGCAGATAGAAGTAGCCGCGGTCGTGGAAGTATTTGTGGATGGCGTATGCAATGCCGTGGCGGATGCGGAAGACGGCGCTAAACGTGTTGGTGCGCATCCGGAAGTGGGCTTTCTCGCGCAGGAATTCCATAGTCTGGAATTTGGCTTGCAGCGGATATTTCTCTGGGTCGGCGGCGCCCCATATCTCGATCTTGTCGGCCAGCACTTCTACTGCTTGACCGGCGCCCTGCGACTCCTGCAGGCGGCCCGTCACGCCGATACAGGCGTGGAAGGTTATTTTTTTGAGCAAATTTTCGTCAAACCGCTCGAAGTCGACTACTACCTGCAAGGTTTTTGCAGAAGAGCCGTCGTACAAGGCAATAAATCGGTTGGAGCGAAAAGCCCTTACCCAGCCCATTACAGTCACTTCCTGGCCTATGGCCGGGTTTGCTAATACGGTTGCGATATCGGTGCGCCTGATCATGATTTCGTCGTTTGAGGCGGCAAAAGTACGGCGGATTTTGAGAAAACACAAGCTATTTCAATATTTGACGCAGAACCATATACTGTTATAGGCATATTAGTTCTCCATGTTTCTAAGCCTTGACAATTCCCTCAAAATACCTTAAATTGCCCTATATCTCCATACCCCTTTAAATTCCATGCCATGAATCACATCTACCGGATTACCCCCCCCCATTTGGTAATTACAGTGTTATTCGTTTTTACGTATAACGCCCTGGCACAATCCCCGGTGAACAAGGTCTGGCATACCTCCTTTGGCGAACCGCTTGCTTCCTTTGACTGGACGGCCTCCGCTGTTGATGCTGCGGGAAATGTCTACACCACCGGCAATACCCGGCTTTCCAACGGCAAAATCGCGGCCTATACCACCAAACACGACTCCCTGGGCAACCTGGTCTGGGATCAGGAATTCCAGGCCACCGGTATAGATGCCTCTTACGGCGTTGCCATTCAACTCGACGGCAGCGGAAATGTGTACGTCGCCGGAGCGGCCTACTCGGCCTCCAGCCTCCACTTTGATTTTCTGGTCGTCAAATACGAAAACGACGGCGACCAGGTGTGGTATGCCACGCGCAACGGTACGGGCAACGGCGACGACTACGCCTCGGCGCTGATCGTGGACGGCGCACAGAATTTGTATGTAACCGGCCCCAGCAAGGGCGTGGGTACGCAGATGGACTTCATGACCCTCAAGTTATTCGCCAACGGCACGGCGCACTGGGCCAAGCGCTACGACTACGCCCAACTCGACGAAGCGCCGGTCGCCATTCGTTTTCTCAACGCTACTACCATCGAAGTCAGCGGGGGTAGCGCCTCCAGCGACTCAACCTGGGATATCGCCGCGGTGCGCTACAAGCTACCCACCGGACTGAGCGGCCCCAACTACCGCCGCGAAGCCTTCGACATCGACTTTGAGCGCCCGCTGGGATTAGCCAGGGACGAACAGGGCGATTTCTATGTGTGCGGCAGCGCACCCTCTGATAGTACCGGTTATGACATGGTTTTTGCCCGATTGGATACCGCACTCAATGTGGTATGGGATGTGACGATTGACGGCGGCGGTTTTGACGATGCGCATATCAACATCGAACCGGCCTGGGACATCGTCGACGGGGCTGAAAGTTGGTTGAACCGGGAGGTAAAAATCGCCCAGTTCGATACAGGCGTGCAGTTTACCCACGAAGACCTGAAGTGCGAGGGCTGCCCGGGGTTGAGCGGGTCGGTTGTCACAAGGGCTTTGTGGTTTACCCAAGGCAATGACACGGTAGACCTGTCTAATTTTCCGTTAGTGGATTTAGATGTAGCCCCCTTAGATCTTGAAAATGGCCATGGCACCCGAGCTGCCGGTATAATGGCGACGCGACGCAACAACGAAAAAGGCATAGCCGGCATAGCTGGAGGAGATGCAGAGGCGGGGCAATTGGGCGCTATGCTTAATAGTTACCGTTTAACCTATAAAAGCCCTTATTCGTCGCTGGTAACCCTAGTGGATGCCATGGAATACGATTTGGAACATTCAGATGGGGGGGACATATTTTGCATAGAAGCCCAAATCGTACACGATGCCTCCGGTAGCAGTATTGACCCAACTGACGTCAAACTGCTTAGGGAACTTATAGAGATGGCTTACGATCTGGAAGTTATTCAAACGACAGCCAGGGGAAATTTTGGAAATATCGACAACAATGAGCGTATCATATACCCAGCTATGTACAAAGACAACTGGCTAATAAGTGTCGGGGCCAGCGGAAAAGATGGTAGGCATTTGAATAATGATCTCAATATAGGTCCTATTAATGGTTCTTTTGGAGAATCATTCGAAACTTCGTTTGGGGCTGATATGGATTTTATCGCCCCCGGCACAAGTGACATAATACTTACCACCGTTAGAGATAACAATAGTAATACAGAATATCTCTTTTTTAACGGCACCTCTGCCTCACTACCTCATGCCACTGGCACGGCGGCTCTGCTTATGATGCACTCGCGCGATGAGTTATCACAGGAAGATATAGAACGCTTATTGGAGTATAGTTCTACTGATATTGAGGGTGGGGAAGATCCGACTTACCCCAATGGCTACGACATCTACAACGGCTGGGGCCGCCTCAACGCCGGGCGGGCGCTGGAAATGATAGACCCTGACCACGAAAACCTTCGGGTGATACATTTTGAATTTGAGGGCGATTATCTCTACGAGGATATCGTTTGCAACGGGCAAACGGAATGCCCTTTTATGCTCACTAACGGTTTTCAGGATCTTTGTACAGAAGAAATTATCAACAACGGCTCCTCCGCTATTTTGCGAAAGGTTTATGTACCTTTTAACATCCCTATCGCCTCTGAATACGGTATAGAACCGGCAGACCTGGACGATCCCGAGAAACCGGCCTGGTGGGTGCGCAGTAGTGCCGCCGGCCTGTGGGATGAACCCGTGTACGCCGGCCAAAGCGGACAATACATCGTCACACCGGGTAACGAATTGTTTTTTGACGAGGAACCCGTTTATGAAAACGGCTATCTGGAAGGAAGCATAGCCGGATACCAGATTCTTGTAGACCCCAATGATCTGGGCTGTACATTAGATACTATTTTTCCCGAGGAGGTATTGACTTTCCCAACCTACTTCACCGGGCCGCCGAAGTTGAAATTCAGCCTGTTGGCCAGTGCGCCTTCCGACTTTATGGGGCCGGTTGTTATCAGTTCCCAACGGGAACCGGAAAAGGCTCAGTTGCCAATAAAAATATACCCCAATCCGGCAAAGAACGAAGTTCAAATTAGTTACGAGCTAGAGCAAGCTGCTTCAGTATCGCTTGCTATTTTCAATGCCGGCGGGCAGCTTGTGTACAGCATTGATTACGTGCCCCAGCCCTCTGGCCAATACACACAAACAATTGGTTTTCAACATCTTGTTCCTGGCGTGTATTTCTGTACATTAGTATCTGATCGTTTTTATCATACTACGAAATTGATCAAGCTATGACAACTAATAATAACTTAACATGGATAGTTCCATTAGTTTTTTTGAGCATTTTTTCTTGCAAATGGGAGTCTCAGGAAGACCTCATCGATCCATGTAATTCAGCAATTACTTGGACGCCTGCGCCGCCGGATACTTGTTTTGAATTGCCTATATCCCCAATTGGATTTGTTGATGCTACTACTCATTGGCCAATTATGCAAACTCCTCATTATTGCCCTTTTGACCCTGATAAATTCGCATATTTAGCAGGTGATTATTATGGAGGGGAAGTGCGTATACAAAATGTAAATCTTTGTACTGGAGATAATAAATTAGTTATTTCCGCAAAGAGCATCAATTACCCTCAATGGGGAGCCGATGATTGGATATTGTTTAGTAGAGAAGGCGGGGCTTTATATATGATCAAAAGTGACGGTGATAGCCTGAAACAATTAAACGATTCAATTCTATTCGCCAGTTACTTTTGGATAAATGATGGATTGGCAATTCATGCGAAACATAATAATATTAACTTAATATTAAACACGGATGGAGAGATTTTTGATACAATTCCTTTTTCTATAGGAATGGGAGCTTACAAAAATCATCGCTTAGCCGTTTGGGGGTATATCAATAGCCAAAATAGCCATTCTATTGGCGTTATTAATCTTGAAAATTGGCAGTTTACTCCGTATACTGATTATGAGCCATTTCGTATTCCCTTATCAATTAGCTGGTTAGATGATGAAACAATAGTATGGAGTAATACTAAAGGTATTCATACCGCTAATATTCTAACTGGTCATATAACCACCATTAAAGCTACTCCTTGTGATATTTTGCGCTATAATTCGGTGTCAGGCGCACCTGATAGCAGTGGTAAATTATTAACTACCAGGACAGAATACATTTATGTAAACCCGGACTCGCTAGTGTCATATCGGCGAATTTCACTGCTTGACACCCATACCGGCCAGGAGTGGATACTGGGGCTAGAGTAGGGGAAATAGCGGAAGACAAGTACTGATATTTGGTGATTCAGCTCGTTGATGATTATATTTTTGATCTTGGCATAACCGAATGATCAAATAACCGAATAACCTGGTTTCACTACCAACTACTTCCCCCGCCGCCGCCGAAGCCGCCGCCGGAAAAACCGCCGCCGCCAAAGCTACTGCCACTACTGCTTTTGGGCGCCGGCGTACTCACAAACGTACTGCCGGCCGATTGCATGGCATTGCTGAGTTGGCTGGTAAAATAAATAGTAGAAAACGGCCGAGAGTTGTCGCCGTGGTACCAATTGGGCGGGGGTACGGCGAGGTCTTTGAATTTTTCGGCCCAACCTTCTACGCGATCAAAGACCATGGCATAAGGCAGCGTTTTATCGAAATAATGGGGATCTTCTTTTAGAAAAGCTTCCAGTCGGGGCATTTCGGCTTCTTCGACGAACATTTTGAAGCCGTCGGCCTGCCGGTATGCTTCCAGGCCCATCGGAGCTTTTTTGGGCATTTTTATACCAAAAACTATCATTGCAATCGCGCTGACCAACACGCCGATGCCGAATTCGCGGCTGACGACGTCGTCGCCGGTTAGCAGGGCCACAACTAAGCCCAACACACCTACTCCGCAGGCAATAATACCCAATGACATTAGCAATAAGCCCGCGCCGCGCGAACGCGGCACGTAAAAAGATCGCTCGTTGATGCGCTGTTCGAGTTGTTTTTTGGCTTTAGTAAAATGAACGTGAAATTTATCGCGCAAATCCTTCAACTCCGTTCTATGGCCGATATCGGGGTTGGAGCCAAAAAGACCCGTCCACATCGTGCGCTCGTAGGCCGGCCTGTCGGCGGGTAACGATGCTTTTACCTCAAACACGTAATTTCTACTGCTGAGGAATTTCTTTTCCAGTTCTGTAATATCTATCAACCCCTGTGCGCCCCAATACGGTATAAGCGCCAGCAGGTCGCGGTCGTGCAACTTGTCGTCGATGATGATGCCGGCTTCGGAAGGCGGCAGGTCAGCGGGCGGGTAGTAGTGTACCATACGCGTGCTGTGCTCGTCGCGGCCCCAGCGATCCCATATTGCGTAAAGCAAGCCGATAATAAGCAAAGGAAGAAATAGGAATTTGTTGTTAACCCACCACAGAGCCTGGGTATACGCAAAAGGCGGACTTGCAGAAACAGCGTCGCCGGGTATCGCCAGGTCGAATGCGAGCGTATGGCCGGGCTCCATAAACGGGTAGGCCGTGATGACGGCTTCGGCGGCGTGAGAGCCCACCTTTTTTACGTCGATTTGATCGCGCTGCTGATCGTTGTTGTCCACATAGGCATTGAAATCGACGTCGGTGACGCCGGCGGGCCAGGTGAGATGCAGGCTTTTGCGCAAGACGGGCTCGTCGAAGCTGAGGGGTGCGGGGTGTTGAAATAGCAGCTTGTCGCCGTCGGCCAGCAGGTTGCCGTATAGTTCGTAGGTGATGATGATCGTGGCTACACCCTCGGCGTCGAGTTGGTCGAGTTTGACGCAGGCGCCGCTACCCCTTCGACAGCGCGTACCGCCGGCCACTTCCAGGTTGCGCATGGCGTAGCGGTATCTGCCGCCGGCCAGGTTGTAAAAGCCGGTGGGCAGACCGTCGATATAGGGGTAAAAATGCCGGTTCCAGCGCTTGGCATCGTTGAGTACTTTTATTTGAAATACCTCCCTGACTTTTGATATCCCATTTTTTTGGATATCAATTTCGGTATCGTGGCGGCGGATGACCACGCGTTTGGCGATGGCTTCGGGTGGCAGGGGCACCAGTTGGAGGAAATCTTTGGGGAAAGAAACGCCTACGGTCAATCCCTCATGTGCGCCGAGCATGCTGGTCGTCTTGCCTTCCAGAAAACGGCGGCTGGGATCGAGGCGGTATTCCACGTTGCCGCCGGTGCGGCCGTAATAGCCGCTGGACACAAAATGGCGCACCTCGTATTTGGCGGGGATGGGCTTGTCCCACTCCACGCGAAAAGTGGCGGCATTGATCTGCACATCCCAGTCCTGACCGATGAGGTTCCAGTACAATTCGCTGAAGTCGTCAAAAAAGCTGACCACATTGTACACCTTATAGCGGATGACAAAGCGCTGGGCGCCGTCGACGGTTTCGTCGGGATCGCCGATGCGCAGCACCTCGTAATCGCCTTCTTTGTAGCTTTCAAATTGCCAGTCGTCGACCTGAAAGTCTTTGTAAAAAAGGGTAATCTCCTCGTTGCCCTTGTAAGCGCGCCGGGCCTGTTCGCCATTGGGAATGGCCTCGTTGTAATACCGGAAAGGCATATTGCGTATGATGCCGTGCCGCTCTTCGGTAAAAACGACGTCGATGGTTTCTACCACGTCCAGCACGCCGTCGTTGGACAAATGCACGCGGATGTCGTATTTATCGATATAAAAAGCTTCGGCTGCCAGGTTTTGACCCAACAGTGCAAAAGCCAAAAAGAGGAGGAATTTCCGCATGGCTTAGAATTTCACCTGTATATTTTCAGCTTCTTCGGGGTTTTCCAGTTCGAAGAACGGGCGGCGCTGGAAGTTGAACACCCCGGCGATGATCATCGAAGGGAAGGTTTCGCATTTATTGTTAAAATCGCGCACCGTAGCCTGGTAGTAGCGGCGTGACATCTGCAGGTTGTCTTCTACTTCCGACAGCGAGCTCATCAGTTGCTGGAAATTGGCGTTGGCTTTTAATTCCGGATAATTTTCCACCACGGCGAGCACCGAGCGCAG
>JAEUUQ010000549.1 GCA_016787505.1 Saprospiraceae bacterium
CTACGCCATTGGCTAACCGCATTATACAACTTATTGGTAAAATAAAATCCTAATACTACCATGAACAGGCCACATCTCATTTTGATGCTTTTTGCGCTGGCCTTGGTTGCCGGCGCCTGCAAAAAAGAACTCGACCTCGAATCTGATGCAGTATACGGGGTACGCCAATTTCTGCAATCCAAAAACTGCGATACCAAATGCGGAGAGGTTGCGGATTGCGAAGGGGTTGAAGTAAAGATAAAAGGCAAGATTAACCTTGATTCCGCTGTGCGAGATGCGCTGACCTTCCGCTTGAGCGACGAAAACCACCGCAATTGCGACCTCGAAGTCAGGGTAGATTCGTTGATCGCCACCGATGTATTCGACAGGCTGTTACTTGCGGGCAATACCCATGCCCATGTTCAGGGCATCGTGGAGGGCTACGACCAGCCCGGCAATATCAACTGCAAGCGAGGTTTTGTGCTGCGCCTGGAGGATGAGGAAGACCTTATTATTGAGTGACTAAACGACTGTAAGACTAAACGACTTTACGAACAATGACCATATAGTCGTACAGTCTTACAGTCGCCCACTCGCCTAGTCGCCCACTCGCCCACTCCCACTCCCCGGACCTTTCCTCCGATTTGGGCGGCGTTTTTTTCTGCGTTCTTCGCCTCCAGGTTGGGCTTCGTTGCGGGGCCCTTGCTGTTGTGGCCTTGCCGGATTAGCGGGGCGGCGCGACGAAGATTGTTGCCTGGATTCTGAAGAAGGCCTCGCCTGAAAATCGGGAGGCAGGGGCATGCGGCGGATCTTCATGCCGATAGTTTGTTCGATGCGGTCGAAGCGGCGGCGGTCCTTGCGGTTCACCAGCGTAATTGCGATACCGGAGGCGTCGGCGCGGGCGGTACGGCCAATGCGGTGCACGTAGTCTTCGCCATCGGAGGGCACATCGAAATTGAGCACCAGGTCGATACCTTTCACGTCGATACCGCGGGAGAGCACATCGGTAGCTACCACGATAGGCAGGGCGCCGCTGCGGAAAGCACGGAGTCGTTCTTCTCGTTCGTTTTGGTCGAGGTCGGACTGAATATCGCTCACCTTCATACCCCGGCGGGCGAGGTTGCCGGCCAGTTCGCGCACCTTAATTTTGGTGCTAGCGAAAATCAGCACGCGTTCGAGGCGTTTTTTATCCTGGAGGAGGTGGGCGGTTAGCGCCACCTTTTGTTCGTCTTCCACCTCGTAGGCGACCTGCATAATATTCTCTGCAGGTTTCGACACAGAGATACTAACCTCCACCGGGTTATTCAGCATTTCCCTGGCAAAACGCCTGATCTGCTGGGGCATTGTAGCCGAGAACAGCAGTGTTTGGCGTTTGCGGGGCAGCATATTTACGATCTTCATAATATCGGGGGCAAAGCCCATATCGAGCATGCGGTCGGCCTCATCGAGAACCAGGTGGCGCAGCTTATCGAAATTGACATAGCCCAGGTCGAGGTGGGCGATGAGCCGTCCTGGAGAGGCGACGATCACCGAGGCGCCCTGTTTGAGGGCTTTGCGTTCCTGCTCCATCGAGTGGCCGTCGCGGCCGCCATAGACGGGGATAGCGCGTACATCGGTGAAATAAGAAAAACCTTCGAGTTGTTGGTCCACCTGCATTACCAGTTCGCGGGTAGGTTCCAGGATGAGCGTATCGATCACATCGGAGGGGGCGGTGCTAAGTTCGTGCAGGATAGGCAGCAGGAAGGCGGCAGTTTTGCCGGTGCCTGTTTGCGCGCAGGCGAGGATATCGCGACCGTTGAGAATGTGCGGGATAGTTTGCTCCTGAATAGGCGTAGGCGTATTAAAGCCCATCGCGTCGAGCCCTTCCATGATGGAAGGGTGTAATCCAAAATCTGAAAAATCCAAAGTGTTTCGCTTTATTTGTATTGCCGGGTGCCTGTTTTGGGACGACTGCTGTTTGTTAAAAAGCGCCGGCGCCGCATAAAGGGCGCGCTGCGGGCAGCGGCAATTTGTAAATCAAATGCTTATACGGTGCAAATATCGGAAAAAAACGGGAAACAAGGAGGGAAAACATGGCCCGGTTGGGTACTTCAGCCGGGCCACATGTAAAACCACAAGAACATTTTTTGGGTTATACCCTAATTCTTACTTGCTTATTTCCGCAGATTTTGTACCTTTCTCATTCACAGAGAAATTCACAGTGGAAATACTATACAATATTGAATAAAATATGGTGTAATTCAAAAAGATAGCTCAAAAGTTCCTTGTGCGAAAGCCAAAATGTTGCTTATGCAATTGTGCACAAAACCTGGGTGACAAAATATAATTCAAATAATACCTATTTTTATTATGAGAGAAACCCCTCTTATGCCACCTGTATTCAAGTTGTTAATAGACAGTATACTTGAAGAAGCATCCAGTCAATTGAAGGTGGAAGGATTGATGGACTCAACCGACGAGTTTTCTTTACAGGAAAACAAAAATAGATTATTTGGGACGGGGACATTCCACCCCGACAAAGCCCAAGGAAAAAATCAAAAAAAAACTATAGCGTATGCAATTCATCTTAAATTTTCAAAACTATACGATACGAAGGAGTGGCATAGTAGATTCAATCTAAAATCAAGCTACGATCCCAGGAAATTACAAGATCTATATGCTACATACAATAGCAGTGCTAGAGGGCAGACTCCCCTGCAAATAAAAGAAAACTATCTTCAACTCTTTATGGCTTTTGTGGGGTACGCTACCGTAACGGAATGGATTGCTTCTTGCCAAATAGACAAAGAGATTCTTGACCAACAACACAAGCTATTAGAAGATCAAAGACAAAACCAACTGACTGCTTTTGTTTCCAAGTCGGAAATATTGTATTATTGGTGTCACATCGTATATAAGTTAAGTGATTCGCATAGTCAATTGTATACATTCCCGGCAACCTTTTCTATTCAAAACAAGACCACAAAAGTCCGAATTTGGCAGTCGCCTGAGGGGGATGAATTCAATGGTGAACTAAAAATTAAAGGAGGCGGCAAAGAGGCATTGATAACCCTGCTTAGTAACGATGAAGATTTTGCCCGACCCATGGCTATCGTCATATCACAGCAAAACAATACCCGGTTTATGGATTTGGACGTTTGCATGGGTCAGTATATAACAATCAGACCTGATGCGGCGAATATTGCCGGGCCTATCGTATTTGAGAAGAGAAATGGCGAAGAAGAGGCGACGAAGATAGACGCAGGGCTATTACAATTATACCTTGGAAAGCACAAAAACATTATTGTGAGCGGAGGTTTTTTGCATATTGCCGACTTTCAAAGAGAACTCAACCGCATTGCGCAGGAAAAACTTTCAACGATCGATCTCTATAAACAGTTTGCCAATAAATTCTTCCGATCCGTTTTATTAACTAAAAAAGGACGAAGAGATACGCCAAACGAGCAATTCAATCGAATCGAATTATCCTATTTTACATTTGGGGAACGCGGCGAAGTAAGTTGTAGTAGTATTTACCCTGCGGGAAAAACCACTTATGTTGGGCAACTCGAATTTCACTCGCTTTATAAAGCCATTATATTATTGCATCGCCACTATCAGGGCCAATACCAAATTGTCATCGATCTCCATCATACGAATAATCTGAGTTGTATCTCAGGAGTATATAGTGGTATCACACAGGACGGCACTTTGGCTGCGGGCAGGGTCCGCTTTTATCTTATTTCGCAAGCGGAATATGAACAGAGTATGCCCGAAATATTGGAGTTGCATGAGGATAAAACAAGGAATCTGCTTAATAAATACCCAGACTTAAAAGCCTTTTTATCCGGCAATTTGGACAATCACCTCGACAACGCCCATTTGTTTTTTGAAAATCCCGGTGAGGTCTACGCACAAGGCAATCAGGTACTCCAGACATTGCCGGGGACCTATTACTATTATCGCACCCGTACTATAAAAGGCCATATTAGGGAAGTTAAGCGATATCCGCTTTTGATAGAACCGAGCGGAAATATTTCGGTGAAAATAAAAGCCGATGGAGAAGAGTACATCGCCTATGGCAAGGCCATTAGGAAAAACGACAGAGTGTATATGCATTTGCATAAAAAGGATCGATATGATGGATTGGCTATTTTATACCCCAATTGGTACCGTTTGGGTGCTACGAGTCATACCATTCAGGCCGTGTATGCCAGTACATCCAAGTCGGGGCACCTTATGGCAGGCAGGATGGTATTGTTGCGGTTATCCAACGATATTACCGGCCGTGAATTTGACACGCTAACTCCTGACAACATCGACATCGACCAGGCCGCATCTCGTCCAGATGTCAAACCGGAAGAAAGAATCATTATAGAAAAATTTGCCGGCCAGATCAACAACTATATTGCCATACGGCATCCTTCTGATGAAGGACTTTCTTCTTTTGGCAATGAACTTTTTGCAGCGGCTTGTTACTATGCCGGTGAGCAAATTGACGAATTAGCCCTGCAATCATTTCAATCGGCTATCATGTGGGGAGGTTTCAACGATTTGGAACGTCTGCGCAAAGAATTGGGTCCACAAGGCAGATTATATGCTCTGACTTCACGCATTAAAGCAATTCCGGCCACCTTTGATATTGCCTCTTCTCACGGAGAAGACCAACGAGAGTATTTACAGCGGTTGTTTGATCGCGTGTTTGAACAATGATCAAACAACCTATCTTTTCTGCATAGCCAACCTTTTCCGTAGCCGGCGCATTTCACCTATATATTCTTACCACAAGAACTTACCCAACCGGCAATCTGCTGGATAAATTTTTTTTGAAAAAAGTTTACGCTAACCCGTGAGTTTTTCCCGGGTTATAGATCTATACCATTATTACGATCACATTCAAAACTGGGGCGTTATGAAGCGGTCGAAAGAAGAGTTCCATTTATTACCTGGTGAAATTTGCCGACAGGCATTGGACAAGTACAACCTAGATCCAACAATTGACAATGCCGTTAGGCTTATTAACTTCTGCTACGAGTGCCACCACGTCAGGGGGGCATTATTTGGTTTCATTCTGTCTAAAGTGGATCGAGATCAGAATGTGGCAAATGATATCTATATTGTCACTATGACCAAATTTTACAGATGGCTTGTCAATCAACAAAGGCCGATTCGCAACCTCTGGGGGTTTCTCAAGCGAATTGCGTTTAACGAAACCCTTAAATTCTGGGATCAAAAGAGAAACATAAAAGGCTTCTCAGCTTATATAGACCCCTTTCCGGACCCCGAAGATATTAAAGACGATGATTTGTTTAGCATGTTATTGAATCATCCAACCGCCAAAGAAAACATTTTACTAGCGATAAATCCATTCCTCTCGCCCAGAGAGTTTGAATTACTTGGCTATCAGGTTGCCAATTGTTACTCAAATGAGAAAATTGCGGAGATAATGGGGGTAAAAATTGACTACATCTACAACCTGTCGTGGCAAGTCTTAAAGAAAATCAAACTTCATTCCCAAAATATCCGTGACCGGCTCTCGGGCCTCGAAGATTAACGCTATTATCCACAGGAACATTACCATAATCAAAATTCCGCACGATGAAATGTACTGTTGAAACTGTCGAAACTGACGAGAATCTCATCCGCTATTTGAGGGGTGATCTCCCGACTCAGCACATGGAACAGATTACACAACAATTGCTCGATTCAGAAATGATGAGGTATTATCTTTTTGGGCTCGAGCAGACTATTTACGATCTCGGCATGAAATTGAAAGACGACCTCGACACGATTTTGGAGCAACTTCAAAGAAAAACTGATGAAAGGCACCACAATCTGAATAAGCAGATTGACGAATTGAAGAAGGAGTATTTCCAAGTTTATAATGATATAGACGGACTCGAGACCAAATTTATTCACGACATGGAAAAGGAAGAAAAGGAAGGAATTTGCTCAATAGAGCAGGACATTGCACGGGAGGGTATTTCAAATCGACGGCCTTCCGATTATCGCACAGCAAAAAAAAGCAACAATCAGCTACGCAACAACTCCAACCAGAAGAACAATCAGCTTAAGTTATTTGGCAATCAACCCATACAACCTAAGCCTAATCCAATTTCTTCTAAAAAGAATCATTAGCTGACTGTATTGATCTTTTTATTGTTGTATTCAGCCGCCCGTCGCTTCATACGGTCATTCGGACAGGACTCAACAATTACTATTGTTAACGGCGCCGGCATACTTCGATGTAGCATCTTCTTGTTTTCCTCTCCAACCAAAAGGGTTGCAGTATTTAGGCTGTGACCCTTTTTTATTGATTATCAATAACTTGCAAATTGTTCAAAAGAAAATTCGGTATAACCCGTGATTTTTATCGCTCTTTCCGATCTTATGTATTGAGTGGAAATTATTAAAAATGAACCATTCAAAATAAGTAACCGATGATGAGCTTAATTCGTTTTGTCGCTTTGATCGCGCTGCTATACGCAGTATACTTGTTCGTACCAGCTTCACCTCATTCTTTGCAACAAGAAGAGCCGGTGGAAACATCGGATATTCTCGATTCTCCCGCTGCTTACAATGGGAAAACGATAGCCCTGGCGGGTTGCCGCATCGCCAACTCTGCTTACTTCCTCTTCGCCGGTTGCTTCATGATCAGCGACGGCGCAGGAGGATATTTGCTGGGCATCAGCGGCAAACGTCCCGCAAAGAATCGCTGCGACCTGGTTGCCAAAGTGATCACAGTGGTGGAACTGGGCGAAATCGAACTTGTCCTGCTCGCTAAGGTGAACCAGTTATCGACAACGGATAAGGAAGAGCCTCTATGGACACCGGAGAGGAACCTTTAGCCGACCGAGCTTTCACGAACTTCTTTCTTCATTTAACTTAATTGGCCATGTATACCGACAATCCTTCGCTTCCGACTTATAACCACGCCGACAATGCACAACAGGAGTTACAGCAGTTGCAGGATACCTTTAGCCAATCTGTTGAACATACCCGCTCCAAGGAGTCTGTACTCCTCCATTACGTATCGCAAGTACAAGAAAAGCAACAACACTGGCTCGACCGGTTGATGTTGACCAAAGAGGAAAAATCGCTGATTACCGTGCATTCGCAAAAGCAACTTGAAGCCGTTGATATTTTGCTCGGCGAACAAAATAAAAGCCTAAAAGCTATCGCCGAAGCCAACGTTCGCTTCGTGCAGGAAGTTTGCAACAGTCTGTTACTCGCCGGTCGGTCGGGTATGCAAACTGCAGTGCGAAGTATCTACCGCGAAAACGCGCTGCAACTCAATACGAGAATGGAAGCGCTTAATATGCAATTCTGGGACCTGATTGAAACAAAGCTGCAGAACGCCGGTTCCCGTCCCGACATAGTGCAGCAGGTAATTTACAAGCAAGTCGAACTGATGCTCCTGAAATGGAATGAACAATACGAGTTGATCCTGGAGGAGTTTAATCAACTCCTGAACGAGAAAGTGTAGCGGTTTAATTTTTTACTTTTCAATCACTAGTTTATGAAATTGTCATCCTCCACTCAAACACCCTTGAAGATCCCCATAGTAGTAAAGCTAATGGGGTTCTCTTCTCTGATTTACAGTCAATGTATGGAAAGTACGCGCAACAAGATAAAAGTGATGGGGGCTACCCTTATCATCACCCCGATCTTGTCAGGATTGCTTATTGCATACGCGTTTTCAGGCTTGGTGTTTAAACAACTCTGGGTCTTTTTTCCGATCTTCCTGATATGGACGCTCTTGATTTTTACGTTGGACAGGCTGCTTATCGCCAACACCCTCAACATGTTTCGCGCTTTTACGCGCATCTTTGCCGCATTGGTTTTTTCTATTCTTCATGCATTTGTACTTGATACGCTTTGCTTTCGCAACGATATCGAACTAGCCCTGGAGGAAGAGCGCCAATCTAAAATTGACGCCATCAGACAACGAGCTAACCAGGCGCTTAGAATATACAGTGTGCGAATAGATTCGTTGAACGGGGTCATAGCTGCTCAACGTGATAGAATTATTGAAGAACAAAATAAACTGGAATTAGAGAACAACGGCAAGGGCGGCTCCGGCGAAGAAGGTAAAGGCCCTATTTACAAGCAGCAGGAAATACTGGCGGCAAAAATTGAAACCGAAGCACGCGAGATTATTGCCTTGCACCAAGGGGCTATTGATTCCGCACGTCAAGAAAAGGTTGTTATTAAAAGTGTAGCCACCGCCGCCATTCTGGCTTTGCCGACTCTGCAAAACAACGGCCTTATTCACTACCTCGGCAAGCTTCATGAACTCATTTTTGTTAAACGCAAGGGCATAGTTATCCTGTTTTTTATAGTCTGGTTTTTTGTGTCTTGCTTTTTCGAACTACTGCCCCTTCTAGCGAAAAGCAGCCTGAATATTAACGAGTACTCCGTGCTGGAAACCGGCACTGAACAAACCAATATGAACATTCATGCGCAGGAAATAGAAAAAATGCTGACGCTCGAAAAGGAAAAAATCGTGCTCCAGTTCCATCTCGACGAAAGAGTGCTGCGTTTGGGACACGACTTATCCATGTTGGAAGAGAAACTCGAGTCAATTATCCAGGAACTGGAAGTGAAAGAAAGTTACCTCGAACAAATGCTGACTAAACAAGCAAATATTCACGCTAATAAATCCGGTGAGTTTGCTTATCACGTCCAACCGGCATTTGACAAAGCTTTTCGAGAATTTGAAACTATCACAGGGTGAATTATAATGCCCCTTGATTTAATTCTAAAAAACCGACAACTTGCCCCTCAATAATCCATTCGTCGAGTGAATCTCAATTTTTCACTCGACGTCTTTTTTATTAATCAAATCAATAGATTGTTATGAAATGTAAATTTATCCGACTGATAGCCATATTAGGTCTATTCATGACCCTCTCCTCCTGCTCCTCCCCTCGCAAGGCCACTACTGCCCCCAAATCGCTACCCGACGGCATGTACCTGGTACTGAACGAATACATGACCGTGCCGGCAGGTACTGAAAAAGGCGTAATTGTGCCTTTTAACCACGATTTCCTGCTGGAACCCGATAGCGAAGACCCCCATTTTCTGGCGGTCGACCCCGCCGATTTTGTGGCGCTTCAGCTTGCTTCGGCGCCCGAGCAATCGGAGCAGCCCAACCAGCGGGTCAATTTGCTATTGTCATTAAATTCGATGGCTAAAGACCAGCTTGCCGCTTTTACCGCCAAAAACCTCAACAAGCCGGTGGCCATAGTGATCGGCGGGCAGGCTGTCACCAAACACAAGGTCAAGTCGGTGATCGACGGGGGCAAACTGCAGATCAGCTGGTGCACGAAGTTCGCCTGCGAAAAACTATTGGTGGAGTTGCAGGATAATGTCGGGCAGTGAAAATCCTATCGTTTCATCAATTTGAATCCGATTTCGCGGCCTTGTCCCTGGAACATAGCCAGGTTGATCCAGAAAAAGGCGAATTGTTCCATGAGTTCGAAGCGATTATTGCCGCCCACGTCATAACATTCGGCAAAGCCGGCGTCGAGGGCTAGTTGGCGCGTAAGCTGTTTGCCTTTTTCCGAGTCGCCGGCCATAAACATATCGATCGCAGTATCGCCGTAAGTGGGATTCAGCATGTTGTTGAACCCCGTGGTGTTGAAACATTTCACCACGTCGCGGGCCTGCGTATGGGCCAAGATGGCATCGGCAGTATTGCTGAAGCCCTGCGGGCCGCGACCCATCACGACGTTCATTGCATCAATGATCACTTTACCTGTGGTGTCGCCCAGCGATTGGGCTACTTCTGCGGCAGCCGTAGCCGGGGTGGCTATCAAAATGACTTCGGCCTGCATGGCGGCTTCTTCAATTGGAAATACACTTGTATTAGGGTTATCCAGCAGAGCTTTCCCCTTAAAATGTGCGGTATCTTTTACACCCAACAAAATGGTATGGCCTTTTGCAGCCCATTGGGTGGCCAGAGCGCCGCCCACATTCCCTGTCCCGATAATGGCTATTTTCATAAAAATTCAAATTATATGTTGTCTTAATGCTCTTTTTTGTCACAAAAATGCACACAATTACTAACCCCGGACTGTCACTTACCCATTTGTACGATACGCACTTTTTGGTAAGCCAATAACCGATAACCGACAACAGCCTTCACGCCCCATCATGGAAACAAAAGCCCACGCCGTGAATATTTTCGATACGCAGGCGGGGGTCGTGTCGCAGGTATTTGCGCAAGCGCGAGATAAAGACATCGAGACTGCGACCGAGGAAATAGTCATCTTCCCCCCAGAGTTGTTCGAGGATGGCGGAGCGCTTGAGTACCTGATTTTTATGAGAAAGGAAAAAACGGAGAAGTTCGGCTTCGCGCTGGGTGAGGCGGTTGGTTTCGTTGGCGGTAGAAAGCGTGAGGTTGTCAAAATCGAATTGGTAATTGCCAAGTTTAGTCAGCGTAGGCGGAGAAGCAGGGGCAACCTTGCTTCGGCGCAGGAATATCTCGATTTTGAGAATGAGTTCTTCGATACTAAAAGGTTTAGTGATATAATCGTCGGCGCCGAGTTTTAATCCAAAGATTTTGTCGTCTTTGAGCGACTTAGCCGTGAGAAACAATATGGGAATATGCTGATCAGTTTTCCGGATTTCCTGGGCCAGTGTAAAACCGTCGATTTCGGGGAGCATCACATCCAGGATGCACAAGTCGAAACGGCTGTTGTGGATAGCATCCAGGGCTTTTTTACCATCGGCGCAATGCGTAACGGAGTAGCCGTGCAATTCGAGGTGGTCGCGAGTTACGAAGCTAAGGCTGACATCGTCTTCTACGTAGAGTATTTGGGCTTTCATGACAATCGGATATATCGGTTTGGGCTCAGTGCAGCTTTACTGCGGCTGATTGAATCGTAATATCATCGCTTTTACCTGGTTGGGTAAGAGGTTTTAATAATGGCATGAGTATTGCCACCGTTGTGCCTTTGCCGGATTCGCTCGTGAGTTTGATCTTCCAGTTGTGGGCGTCGCACACATTTTTAACATAATACAAACCCAATCCGAATCCCTTTACATTGTGTACGTTGCCGGTGGGCACGCGGTAGAATTTGTCAAAAATGCTGGACTGATATTCTTTTGGGATACCGATGCCTTTGTCGCTGACAACGAGTTGGGCCGTTTGTGCTGACAGGTTTATATGCAAGTTGATATCCGGAGTTTGCCGGCAGTATTTCACTGCATTGTCGAGCAGGTTGTGGATAATATTGGTCAAATGCAGTTTGTCGGCGCGGACCATAGCGTTTGCCGGCGGGCAATCCAACTGGAGTTTGCCGCCTGCTTCTTCCACATGAACGGCGATTCCCTGGGCTACCTCGCGTACCAGCGTGCAGAGGTCGACTTCTTCCAGTTTCAATTCGTAGTTGCTGCGTTCTATGCGGGCCAGTTGCAGCACCTTCTCCACCTGGTTGTTGAGGCGTTGGTTTTGCTCATTGATGAGATTGGCATACTGAAACAAGCGAGGATTAGCTTGAATATCGGGGTTTGACAAAAAGGTGTCTGCTGCTATTTTTATAGTAGAAATGGGCGTTTTGAATTCGTGGGTCATATTGTTGATAAAATCCTTTTGCATTTCCGACAGGCGTTTTTGACGCAAAATGACAAACATCGAATAGGCAAAGAAAATCATCGTAACGAGCAGGATGGCGGAAAAAAAGATAGAAAGTTGCATTTTACCAAACAGGTAGCCCGACCGCGAGGGGAATTTGACGCCGAAGTAATAGGTAAACTCGTTGTCTTTGGGCAAGTCGCCCAGGTTGAGGTCGTGTTTCTCTATGGGGTCATAGCGCACAAAGTTGCCGTAAATCATCTCATTGGTATAGCAGTCGAATACGGCGTATTCAAAATCAATGTTCAGCGCCATCTTTTCAAACTCTCTTTGCAGGAAGTATTCGAGGTGTTCCTCGTCGATCTCATTTTCAATATTGACAATATAATAATTGGTGGTGCGGCGTTTTACCACATCGCGCGCCGGCAGGGTGCCGTTGTTGAGGTCGGCCATTGACTTGGCCACGTTGTAGAGGGCGAGGTTTACTTTTTTATTAAATTCTTCCTCGTTAATATTCCAGGTGCTCACCACCCAATACGATTGCATGGCGATGATGCCGGAGAGTGCCACAACGCCGAGCAAAAGAACCCGTAGTATGGTGCTGTTCTTCATATCACGCAAATTAATTCTTAAATGAGCGCCAAAAGACGGATTAACAAGGTATTAACAAAAAAATCTTATT
>JAEUUQ010000558.1 GCA_016787505.1 Saprospiraceae bacterium
GAGCGAACCAATCGCAGCCAGGTATGGAAAGGCGGAACTACCGATTGCAGCGTATTGGTCGCCCCAAAAGTCATGGTTCGGATTTCGCGTCTCAAACTATTGCTGAATTGGGTTTTTAACGTGAATTTTTTCGAGCCCTGGCTTGTAGATTCTCTCATTTGCACACCGGCAAACCCTCCGCTGGGCGCCAGGCTGCCGATATGGGCGATAATCTCGGCGTTATTACACAATGTTTGATATACAACGTGCTGCACATCAGTAATATTGGTGGTGTAACCCTGAGCGCTAAGTGTATAAGTGCCGCCATTAGTACAAGGTTGATAAGTGGCGTTACCATTGGCATTTGTGCCGATATTGCCGGATATCCAACCACCAGGCAAAGCCGTACTTTGTACAACAGTGATCTGGGCGGTACACTGGGCCGTGTTGCGGCAGTCGTCTTCAACAACTACTACTACCGGCACAGTTTGCCCCAATTGATTACAGGTTAGCAAATTTGGATTAAAACTAACTACCGAAACATCGCTGCAATTATCTGTAGACGCTCCCAGGTTAAGCACATCGGCGGCTGTAAGCGAATACATGCCTGCGCCGTTGAGCGTCACCGTAGCCGTGCGGCAAACCGGTACGGGCGGGGTGTTGTCCACTACTGTGATGGTTTGTATGCAGGTACTCATATCGCCGGTATTGTCTGTTGCTTTCCAGGTGCGGGCTATGGTGTAATTGCCCACACATGAGCCGGGCGTCGTGGCATCAGTGTAGCCCAGCGTCGGCTGCGGCGAACAATTGTCAGAAGCGGTAGCCATGCCGGTATTGGCTGGTAGCTGAGAGGCGTCGCAGGAAATAGTGATTGGCCCGGGACAGGTAATCACCGGCGCCGCGTCGTTGTTGTTGATTGTGCCCGTGCCGCTGAGTGTGCTGCCGCCGCCCGACAAGGTGACATTGCGGCTATTGGCATTCAGTCCGCTCAATTGCACTGTAAGCTGCTCGTTCGTTTCAATATTGCAATCGCCGTTGATCAGCACCACTACCTGTTTCGAGGTTTGTCCCGGCGTAAAGGTATGGCTGCCGCCGGCGCTTTGATAATCCAGATCGGTGGTGGTCGCCGAGCCGTTCATGGTGGCAAAATTGACCACTACATTGGCATCTGAAGGATTGGTGAGGCTAAGGTCGAAGGTCATGTTCTGCGTACCGGCATCGCCTTCTGTCATCGTCGGATTAGTGATAGAAAGGGTTGCCGCGTCGTCGTTGTTGATCGTTCCGACGCCGAGGCCGTCTAAAATGCTGCCATTGACCGGGTTCGACAAACTGATTTCCACCGTTTCGTTTAATTCCACTTTAGTGTCGCCGTTCACCCGAACGATGATGGAGGCCGTTGGGCTGCCGCCGGCCGTAAAGCTGATAGGAGAAGGGGTAACGACCGTGTAGTCGCCATCGCCAAGCGTCGCGGCGCCGCCGGTGAATGAATATTCCACCGAGCAGGCATTTGACGTATTGGAGCGGGTCACGGTGAAGATCAGATCGGTAGTACCCATGTTGCCTTCAGTGATCGCTACCGGATCATTAATAGAGAACTGGGTATTGGCAATATTGACCGCGTAATCTTCCACTTCGCCGGTGGAGGCGATGCCGGTGGGGGGCAATCCGCCCGATCCACTCACCCGGAAACGGGCATACGAGACGCCCAACGAGGCGCCCGGAGGCACTGCAAACGTCAGCGTGTTATTGCCCGCAGCAAGGGTGGTTGCAGCAAATACGCGCTCGCTGGCGTCGTTGTTCCAGATGCCGTCGCGGTTGAAATCCACCCAGGCATCCAGTTTGGAATTGGCAGCCGAGGCATTAACCACAATCGTAGCTGTTGTACCGACCACTAATGCACCGGGCAGGGTTACGCCGTCTTCATCGGCGCCGTCGCCGGTAGCTGTGCCGTTAGGTTGGCCATCCAATTCTCCATCAATAGTTGCGCCGAGGCGAATGCCTAGCGTAGTGGTATGGCGCGCACCGTTGTTGGCCATCGTAGTCGGATAGTCGTTGGCAAAGCCGGTTTGTGCGCTCGTAGGCGCATCGCTCCAGTCAATCTCGTCGTTTTTAATGCCGCCCGTCTGTGGCGAACCAAGAGTGCTCAGGGCTGCCAATTGCACCGGCGTGCTGTTTGAAAATGCGCCCAGGGACACGGTAAATAGTTCATCGTTTTCTACGATAAAATCCCCGTTTACCAGTACCGTAATGTTTTTCGGTTCATTGGCATTACCTAAGAACATCAGCGTGCCATCATTATTCACATAGTCATTATCGGCTGTAGTGGCCGTACCGTCGTCGGTCGTATAGGCTAAATGGAAACCGCCCTGCACCGGGTTGTTCAGCGTAGCGGTAAACATGAATGGCGTCGTACCGGTATTGCCTTCGTTTAGTAAGAGCAGCCCACCGCTGAGCGTTACGGTGGCCGCGTCGTCATTGGTAATCGTACCCGTTGCCGGCGAACCGGAAAAGGTGACGTCAAACGGATCAACACTCACGAGCGACAAGCTGACCAATTGCACTGTAAAGATTTCGTGGGCTTCCACTTTATTGTCCGCATCTACCCGAACGACAATGTTGTGCGATTCTCCGGGCGTTCCTGCAAAGGCAAGCGGACTAGCCGTAATTACATCAAAATCATCGGCGTCGGTGGCCGTGCCGTCGTTTACCACAAAATTCAAACCAAAGCCGTCTTGTACGGCAGGGTTCAGTGTGACCTCGAAATTGTAATCTGTGGTGCCTCCTGTGCCTTCGTCCTGACTCACAGGGGTAATGGTCAGTGTAGCAGCATCGTCGTTGAGAATGGTGCTTGTGAACGGGGATCCGGAAAATACCACGTTTGCAGGATTTACAGAAATCAGGGATAAACTCACCATTTCGGTCTGGATGGTTTCATCGGCCTCTACTTTGGTATCTCCGGTTACATTCACGGTAAATTCATGAAATTCGCCTGTTGTTCCTGTGAAATCCAGGAAATTGTCATTATCGGAATAATCGCTATCCGCCGTAGTAGCTGTACCGTTGTTGGTCGCATAGTTCACCCGGAAACCGCCCTGAACCGGATTGCTTAGGGTAATCCGATAGGTGAATAGCGTTGGCCCTGCATTGCCTTCGTTTTGCGAAGCGCCTGCGGGCTGGCTCAAGGTCAGCGTGGTATTATCGTCGTTGGTAATCGTTCCTGTGGCCATCAAACTGGTTCCCAGGTCGTACAAAGCGCCGTCGGTGAGGGTGATGATGATGGTTTCGTCAGGCTCAACCGTATTGTCTGTGTTCGGATTCACCACAATGGTTGTCGTTGCGCTGCCCGCCGGAATGGTGATGGGGCTTGCCGCAATGGCCGGATAATCTGTGCCCGATGTGGCTGTACCGCCAACGGTAAAGCTCACGCTGAGGTCGCATTCGGCATTGCCGGTGCGGGCGATGGTGTACGTTAAATTCGTAGGGCCGTCTTCCATAACACTGGCCGGGCTGACAGAAATGGTCACTTCCGGCGCAAAATTGGCGGCTTTGGGCGTTGGCGGTAAAGCCTGGTATGTATTGGTATTGCGGAGTCCGCCGCTGCCATTCGGGATGCGCTGCATGGAATGACAAGTGCTACTGCCGCCGCCGTTTTCGTCTATCTGGGGTTGGCCGGCATTGAGCAGCACCAACAGGCCGGGGTCGTCGGGATCGGCAGTATCATAGACGATGGCGTCAAGGAGGTTAGTTGTCGTGACCGGCGTGTTAGCCGGGAAATCGGTTGCGTTGCCGATGTAAAGTGCCACTGCGTCTTGTCCGTTTTGCAGATTGTCGTTCGGGAAGGTAACCCCTACGCCCGGCACGCCGGGGTTGCCGGCTAAGAAATAGCCTAATGCATCCGTAGTGAACCCATCCAAATCTATAGATCTGTAAGACTGGTCATTAGAGCCGTTATAAAACACCAGCACTAAACCGTTCAGGTTGGTATTGCCCACGCCGCCGTCGTAGATTTCAACGAATTCGGCTGCGTCGATTCCGGTTTGGTCGGCATCTACTTCGTTGATAATCAGGGGCGGAACGTCGTCATTCAGGATAGTACCCGTGCCGTCCAGCGTAGCGCCGCCAGGGCTGAAGCTTACATTTCGCCCACCTGCCGACAAGCTGCTGAGCCGCAGCAGGAAGGTTTCATTGGATTCAAAAGTCAAATCGCCATTAACCGGTACGGTAACCATACGAGTCTGTGAGGTCCCGCCGTTAGCGGTAAAGGGAGTCAGGGCGCCCGATGTGTTGTCGTAATCATTATTAGCGAGTGTGGCGCTGCCGTCCACAGTAGCATAATTCATCCCCACTGCCGCATCTACTTCACCATTCAGCGTAACGGTGAAAACGAAGTTAGCGTCGCCCGCATTACCTTCGTTCATGCTCACGTTCGAAATGGTGACCGTGGCCGCATCGTCGTTTGTAATCGTGCCCATTAAAGATGCGCCTGCGGTTACCCCGGCGGGAGCGCCGGTGATAGCGCCCAAGGCTACCGTAAAAGTTTCATCCAGTTCTACCACCATATCGCCGAGGATGGGTACCTGAATGAATTGCTCTTCGCCGGCATTGCCTATAAAAGTGAGTGATCCGTCGTTATCCGTATAGTCGCTTCCGGCAGTGGCGCTATTATTGGAAGTAGTATAAGCAATCGTGAAGCCCCCCTGAACCGGATTGTTTAAAGTTGCAGTAAAGGTATAATTTGCCGAGCCTGAATTGCCTTCGTTTTGCGAAGTGTTAGCACTGAGCGTAACGGTGGCTGCATCGTCGTTGGTGATGGTTACCACGCCGGTATTATCCGTAATAATAGCATCAGGTGGCGCGCCGGAGATAACAACTTCGAAAGTTTCGTTGGCTTCCACCATATTGTCATGGTTGACATATACGGTTACAATACCGGTTGTGGCGCCGCCGGCGGTGAAGGCAATCGGCTGGTTGACCAGAGCTGTATAATCGGAGGAGTTTGAAGCAGTACCGGGCATCGTATTGGCGGAAAGGGTAAAATTATCTGCAATATTCGATCGAGTCACCACAATAGAGAATGGGGAAGTTGAACCTCCTGTGCCTTCATCCTGGGTAGCGTTGTCTATGTAGATTATAGTGGGCGTTTTAAACCCAAAATCAATATTATTGTTGTCGCCGGAAATGGTAAAAGCAGCGGTAGCAACACCGAAACCACTAACGGCATCGCCGTTGTCGTCGTCATCATCCAGATCAACATCCGGATCGCCGGCGCCGCTGAGCGGGCTGCTGACAAAAGGAGCGCCCATATTGTACAAAGCGCCGCCCATATTGAAATTGGAGGGCGCCACCTGTACGATGTATGTGCTGGGGCATAAGCCGCTAAACGCATAACGGCCGTTCTGGCCGCTCAGGAGCGCTGTGGTCGCCATAGCTACCGCTGCGCCGTCGCCTGCATCGAGCATGTTATTGCTGTTGACATCCTGATACAGGTTGAGCGTCACGCCGTTAATACCCATATCACCCCCATCGAAAATGCCGTTGCGGTTGACATCGTTGTAGACCTGGTTGCCTATCGTAAAGGTAGGCGTTAGCGTTAAGGTCTCTGAAGCCGTTGCCGTTATTCCGTTTGCATCGGTTACAGTCACCAGATAGGTTCCGGCAGCAAGGTTTGTAATGTTGTAGCTGCCCCCCGACGATGCAATTTCCGTTCCGGCAGGATTGCCGCTCGAAGGTCCACTCCAACTAACGCTATAACCAGGCGTGCCGCTGCCGGCGGTCACTTGGATGATGCCGTTGTTGCCGCTGCTGCCGCCAACGCAAGTGACATTAGTAGGTGTCAGCGAAATTTCAGGCGTCGGGCAATAGGTAGTGCTGTTGGGTACGCTCACGTTGTCCACGGTAATGGTTTCATTGTTGAAATTTCCACAAACCTGAATTTGAATGGTGCTGCCCGAAAGTCCGGTTTTTGTGACCGTAGCGTTGCTACTTTGATCTAATGTAGGAAAAGGATATTGGATGGTACCTGCTGCACCGTTGCCCAGGGCGTTGGGCAAGGTTAGATAGGCCCCGCCGTTAATACTATACTTGACATTGATGTAATCTTCGTTGTCAAAGTTTGTCCAGGTAAGGCCAACCGAAAACTGCGTGCCGGTATTCAAGCTGATTAAGGGGCTTGTCCAGCAAATTTCCTGGTCAAAATCAATGCCAGTCAAAACCCCGCTGCCTGTTTTGAAGTAGTCGCCTGTCTCACGACCAAAAGCTGCCGGAGGCGCCGGAGCCCAACTGCTCATCGTCCAGTTTACTGCTGAAAAATCGTCTACATAACCGGCCAAGTATCCTTTGTTTGCGATGTTGAATTGTTCGAGGTAAGGAGTTGCAGGCAGTGTTCCCACCATAGCGCTGGTGGTGCCTGTACATCCACTCGCATCGGTGATGGTGACAGAATAATTGCCCGTTCCGACGCCGATTAAGTCCTGTTGATCAGTGTCCGGGTTTTGCGCGCCATTATTACTCCAGTCGTAGGTGTAGCCCGGCACTCCGCCGCTTACGATCAGGTCTATTTCACCATCTATCGTACCGGCGCAATTTGTGTTCAATACTTGTGTACTGAGCGCTAATGCCGGGGCGTTTGTAATGTTTACACTGGTAGTTGCCGAGCAAGAAGCAGCGTCCGTGACGGTAACGGTATAGGGGCCAACCGGCAACCCGTTCAAATCCTGTGGGTCAGTATCGGGGTTTTGCGAACCGTTATTGCTCCAGTCGTAGGTATAGGGCGGAGTACCCGCCGATACGCTCAGGTCTATAGCGCCTGAGTTGGGATTGCTGCATCCGACCTGGGTAAGCACTGTGCTCAGTACCGGCGGGGCGCAGCCGACAGTAACGCCAGCCTCGGGCACGTTCACATTATCGATAGTCACTTTTTCCGCATTGACATTCGTAAAAACAATGACTCTAATCCTAAGATTGCCTCCACCCGTGATGCCGCCATGATTGATCAATATGCTGCCGCTTATCCCAGGCACCGGCGCGGGATTTTGATAGGCGTAAGCAACCGTAGCGCAAGCATTACCTCCTGCTACGTTGGGCACCATGGTATATGCGCCGCCGTTCACACTGTACTGCACTTTAATCCAATCGGTTGAACAGTTATTGGCGATTGCGTCTGTATCAAATTCGGCCCAGGTGAGATTCATTTTTAAACTCACAACTGGGGCGGCGGTGGTGTTGATGAGCGGGCTTTCCCAATATACTTCCTGGTCCAGGTCAATGCACTCCAGCACTTCTGAAGCCGTGGTACTGAAATAATCACTGGCGTCGCGGTTGGCAGCGTTCCAAGCGGACAAAGACCAGTTGATGCCTGTTATGTCGTCTATATTACTGAGCAGATAGCCCTTATTGGGCGTGGAGAACTGCTCCAAATACTGGGCATTTGCAGTCATCGGCATAGCTGCCAAGCCGGCAAATACCAACATAGCTATGGCTAATTTTCCCGAAGCCCGTGTAAGCGGGTTTTCCTTATCGCGTATAACGGACGAAGCCGTTTGGGGATAAAGAATACGCCGGTGTTGTTCATAATTATTAAAAAAAGTCTTCATGAACTTATTTTTTCATGGATGAAGAATAATAGGTTATCGGCTTTCTGTGTCCGCTTCGGGCGGGCATAAAAACGGACTCAGCACAAAAAAGGATTGATAGAATAGAATGGAAAATGCTTTGAA
>JAEUUQ010000564.1 GCA_016787505.1 Saprospiraceae bacterium
CTGTGCACTTTATCAGCGGCACGGTAACCTCTTATTTCGAACCCACCGAAGTTGATTTTGAAAGAATTTATTTCGACCTCAATAATAATATGCTGGTCTCGCAAGTGCTTTATCACGGCCAGCCCCTGACATATTCGCAACACGACAACCTGCTGGATATCACCCTGCCTGGCATTCTGCCGCAGGGCCAGTCCGACTCCCTTAGCATCACCTACGCCGGCGCCCCGGCAAACACTGGATTTGGTTCTTTTGTATCATCCCAACACGCCGGCACACCGGTATTGTGGACCCTTTCGGAGCCCTACGGCGGGCGCGACTGGTGGCCCTGCAAACTAGACCTCAACGACAAAATCGACTCTATCGACGTGTTTGTGCGCACGCAAGCCGCTTATCGCGCAGCCAGTAACGGCCTGCTGGTAAACGAATGGCAGGAGGGCGACGATAAAATCTATCACTGGCATCACAATTACCCCATCACCTCTTACCTGGTCGCTATTGCGGTGACAAACTACGCGGTGTACTCCGATTTTGTGCCCGTACCCGGCGGCAACCCCATCGAGGTGCTCAACTACGTATATCCCGAAAACCAGGCCCAGGCACAAGCCGCGACCACCGGCACCGTACAGTGCATGGAACTTTATAACGAATTGTACGGCCTGTACCCCTTTGCCGACGAAAAATACGGCCACGCCCAATTCTCCTGGGGCGGCGGCATGGAACACCAAACTATGAGCTTCATGGGCGGCTGGTCGTTTAGCCTGCAAGCCCACGAATTGGCCCACCAGTGGTTTGGCGACAAGGTGACCTGCGGCTCCTGGCAGGATATCTGGCTCAACGAAGGTTTTGCTACCTATTCAGAAGGCCTTACTTATACCTACGGACTGGGTACTAATACATGGAGCAACTGGCTCCAGGGCAAACGCACCCAGGTTATGAACCAACCCGACGGCTCAGTTTGGGTGCCGGATACGACTAGCGTAAACCGCATCTTCAGCAGTCGCCTCACCTATTCAAAAGGCGCCCTGGTACTGCACATGCTGCGCTGGAAAGTGGGCCACGACAATTTCTTCCAGGCTGTGCGCAACTACCTCGAAGACGAGAATATCGGCTTCAACTACGCCCGCACGGCGCAATTGCAATACCACCTGGAAGCCCAAAGCGGACTCGACCTCGATGAGTTTTTTGAAGACTGGTACTACGGCGAAGGACACCCTACTTATATCCTCGATTGGTGGAACGGCGGCGGACAAGTTAATTTCAACCTGTTGCAATCCACTTCACACCCCTCCGTCGACTTCTTCGAAATGCCCGTACCCGTGCTGTTTAAAGGCCAAAACCAGGATTCGCTGGTTGTTTTTGACCATTCTTTCTCGGGACAAAGCTACTCCATAAGCCTGCCTTTCACAGTTACCGAGGTGGTTTTTGACCCCGAGATGTGGATTCTGGCCCAAAACCAGGTCACCCAACTGGTGGTTGGTACCCAACAACCCGAAATAGCCGGTGAATTGCGCGTAGGGCCGAATCCCGTGAAAGAAAACCTGAATTACCACTGGTCTAACCCCGAACTATCGCCGCTAAGCCTGGAATTGCACGATAGCAACGGCAAATTGATATACAAATGGAATTCGCCGGCCGTAACCGGTCAATTACCTGTCGGGGCACTTGCCGCGGGCGTCTATTACCTCGTGCTGCAAACCGAACAGGGCAGCATAAAAACCAAAATAATCAAGCAATAATGCGCTTAACCGATCTCCTTATAGCCGGTTGCCTGCTGGGTGCTGTCGCCGTTTCGGCACAGGACCTGCAGGCAGTCGACCTCACAGCCTATAATGCCCGGCGGCTTCGCGACCAGCAAACCAGTATGCTCATCCTCGGCGGCTGGGCGGCAGGCAATATGGCGGCCAGCGGGGTGCTTATGTATAATAGCGAACGCGAGGGCCGCTATTTCCACGTTATGAACATCGGCTGGAATGCCGTCAACCTGGGCATTGCCGCCGCAGGCTATATCTCGGCGCGGCGCACCGACCCTGCCAGTTTTGACCTCTACGGCACGATCAAAGACCAGCAGCGCTTGCAAAAAACTCTGCTTTTCAACGCCGGCCTCGATGTGGGCTATGTCATGGGAGGCCTGTATATGATGGAACGCGCCAAACGCGACCAATCGCAGCGACTGGAAGGCTTCGGCCGCTCTATCGTCCTGCAGGGCGCTTTTTTATTTGTTTTTGATGTGGGCACGTATTTTTTTATGGGTAGAAATGATTCCAAATTGCAACCGCTGATCAGTGGGTTGTATTTTAATGGAAATACAGTAGGGTTGGTGGCCAGGTTTTGATCCTGGATCATTTTACCACAGAGGTACACGGAGTTTCCACGGAGTTCCACAGAGCTAGACGTTGACTCCGTGTAACTCTGTGTGAACTCAGTGAAACTCTGTGGTTAAAAAAAATCACGCAAACCATGCCAAGCAAGCGACTCGAAAACATACCCGGTTTCAACATCGACCAGGTGGCCAAAGCCGCCGGCAACGATCCCAACGTACTTCGCCTCGAAAACCTCGACACCGACCTCTTCCCGCCCGAAGCCGCCATAGAGGCCACGCGCCGCGCCATCGGCCGCGACGACGACAACAGCTACCTGCCTTTTATCGGCCAGGAAGGCCTGCGGGAAATAATAGCCAAACGCCTAAGCGAACAAACGACACACAAATACCAGTCCAAAAACGTGGTGATCACCTGCGGCGCCACCGAGGCTATGCTCGACGTGCTGCTGGCCCTGGTAGATCCCGACGACGAAGTCATCGTGACCGACCCTACCTATGCCGGTATGATCAACCGGGTGCGACTGGCGGGCGCCGTACCCCGGTTTTTGCCTTTTATACCCGTACATGGCGAATGGCGCCTGGATGTCCACAGCCTTCCCGCTATGATCAATAGTCGTACCAGGGCTTTATTCATCATGAACCCCTCGATGCCCAGCGGCGCCGTACTCAATATGTTCGAATGGGAAGCCATCGCCCGGCAATGCCGCGAGCATGGCCTTTGGCTCATTTACAATGCCGCTATGGAGCGCATTTTATACGATCGCCGGCAGGTGATACACCCCGCTACGCTGCCCGGCATGGAAGCCCTCACTATCACGATAGGCTCCGTGTCGAAAGAATACCGCATGATCGGCTGGAGAGTCGGATGGGTAGTAGCGCCCGGCCGTATCGCTGAAGATATTGCCAAAGTGCACATCTACAATTCCGTATCACCGGTGGGCATCGCCCAGGCCGGCGCCACAGAAGCCCTGCGGGCGCCTTTTGCCGATTTGCAACAGGCCGTACGCACCTGGGAGGCGCGCCGCGACATGGTTAGTACTCAGCTCAGCGAATTCACCATGATCCCCGCCGCAGGCGGCTGGTCGCAATTGCTGGATGTAACCCCGCTGGGATTGGACGCCCCCACGGCTAGCAAGTTATTATTGCAAAAAGGAAAAGTGGCAGTCACCCCCATGACCCACTGGGGCCGGCTCAATAGTCAACAATTTATACGCCTTGTTTTCAGCAATGAACCGGTGGAGCGGCTGCAAACGCTGGGAGAGCGGTTTAGGAGGGCGGTTAGGAAATAAGTTGTGGGTTGTGGGTTGTGGGTTGTGGGTTGTCGGTTATGGGTTGTCGGTTATGGGTTATCGGTTATGGGTTATGGGTTGTGGGTTGTGGGTTATCGGTTATGGGTTATCGGTTAGTGAGATTAATTACCGACAACTCACAACTCACAACTCACAACTCACAACTCACAACTCACAACTCACAACTCACAACTCACAACTCACAACTCACAACTCACAACCGACAACCGACAACAGCCTACAACACAGCCTTCTCAACTACCTCCATTTTTTCTTCCAGGAAAATGGGTTCTCCAATATTGCTTAATCTGAATGACAGGATAAACGGCATTTTTTCCGGCATCAGCATGTCATATTTGAAATTGACGAAGCAGGGTTTTTCCGTTTTCAGCATGTCGAAATAGTCGCGGAAGTTTTGTGCGGGAAGGCGCAGCTTCAACATCTTCATATCAGGCACATAGCGGTATTCGGGTACGATCGGGTTTTTATCATATTGGAAGAAAATTTCTACCCTTTTAAACAGTTCATCTTTTTCAACCAATAGTATCGTCAAAAAGCGGTCCAGGTCACCGTCCAGGCTCATGTGGAACTTCTTCACTTCAATCCATTTTTCTACTACCTTTTTCATGACAGACGAATTTTGGTTTGGTAATAAAACGTACTTACAACGCGTCTTAATTTCGGTGTTTTTTATTCCAAAAACGTCAATTATTATCAAGCCCGC
>JAEUUQ010000236.1 GCA_016787505.1 Saprospiraceae bacterium
TCTTTTATAGGGTAGGAAAATATGTTTTTATGCTACAAAAGTACATTTTGCGTTACATTTTTGCACGCTTATTATTTCACATCTTGTGGAAAACCCATTTTAATGAACAGAAAACTAGCTCCGCCTATCCATGCCATCACAGACCTGCGCCTTCCAAGGCCGGTGATCCATACCCTTGATAATGGCGTGACGGTATACGAAACCAGCATGGGCACCCAGGATGTGGTGCGTTTGGAAATTGTTTTTTACGCCGGAAGGCCGCAGGAACACAAGCGGCTTGTTTCGAGAGCTACCTTGGGTTTGCTCCGCGAAGGGGCAGGCCCGTATAGCGCCGGTGAGATTGCTGAAATCCTGGATTATTACGGTAGTTCTCTGAGCACGCCGTTTAATATGGATTCTGCCAACCTGGTGTTGTATTCACTTAGCCACCAACTCGACAAAGTGCTACCCTTGTTGGTAGCCATGCTGGAAACTCCCGCATTTCCGGCTGAAGAACTAGAGGCATTTGTCCAACGCAACCTGAAATTACTGGCCGAAGACCTGTCAAAACCCGATGTCGTCGCTTATCGCCAAATTACTGAACTCATTTTCGGCCCCACGCATCCATATGGTTATAATAGCTGGCCGGAGACATATGCACAGCTGACCCGCGACGACCTGGTACATCATTTTAACACGCTGTATACCTGCGACAATTGCGAAATTTTTATCAGCGGAAAAATAACCCCGGAGATTATCGCCCTGCTGAATCGAACCATCGGCGCCTGGAATCGCAGGGGTAAAGTAGTACCGTATGTGCCCCCTCCCATCCATACCCGCCCCGAAAAGCAATGGCTAACCAAGCCCAACGGGGTACAATCGGCTATCCGGATAGGGCGGCGTTTATTTGACCGGCGCCATCCCGATTATTGCGGCATGTTTGTACTGAGTACCATGCTGGGCGGCTATTTCGGTTCTCGCCTAATGGCCAATATCCGGGAAGAAAAAGGCTATACCTACAATATATACTCGACACTCGACACCATGCGCTACGACGGCTGCTTCTATATCGGCACCGAAGTGGGCAATGAATTTGTAAAAGATACCGTGCAACAGATCTACAAAGAAATCGAGCTGCTGCGAACCCAACCCGCCGATGCCGAAGAAATGGAGATGGTCCGCAGCTACCTTATGGGCAGCCTGCTCACTATGCTCGATGGCCCTTTTAACGTGGGAGAAGTGGTGCGCACCATGGTAGCGGAAAACGCGCCTTTTCACTTTTTTGAAGAATTAGTCGCCACCGTAGAGACGATCACTGCGCAACAATTACAGGAATTAGCCAACCTATATTTACAACCCGACGACCTGTGGGAAGTCATAGTGGGGTAATCTTATTGATCGCGGCCAATTTTTGGTCATACCCAAAGCCCGCGCGCAAATACCGCCAATAACAGTGTGCATAATCCTGAAATATTATGCGAAAGGCTTGATGACTTGTATCTTATTTTGTATATTTAGACGTTTATAAAATCTTACATAGGCAGCATCTGCTTCAGGCTTATTTTTTATTACGCGATAGATACTATTACATCATATTAGTTAACATAAAAAATAATGGTTATGTGTAAAAAAATTACATCCCTGTGCTTATTAGCCACACCACTGTTATTAACTGCTCTTCACGCCCAGAATCCACCGCCGTATCCGCCTGATGATTGGCAACTGAACGTCCGCAATATCAATGCTGACTTTTATACAGTTGTGCAGCAAGCCGATTCTTTTTTTATCAACAACCCCTCCGCTCCCGGGTACAAAGATTATAGCCGTTGGGTTACATTTTGGGAAAGCAGAGTAGGCACATCGCAAGAGCAGGGCAGCTTCAAGCCGGCTTTTAATGCGCTTTCGGCACTTTTCGACCTGTCTCCTCAAGACGTTTGCGACCATTCTTCGGGCTTTGCATCAAAATGGACAAGTATCGGCCCAAGTCAAACACCAGGCACCAATTTCATAAATCAGGGTTGGGCCGGCGGCGCCGGCGTGGTGTCAAAAGTTATGTTTAAAGCCGGCGACCCTACTCATAATACCATTTATCTGGGTACCGGTTCGTCGGGTCTTTGGGTTACCCAAAATGCTAATAACACGCCGGACCAAGTGACCTGGGTCAATTTGACGGATAATTCCAATTTGCCAACTTTGGGCGTCACTTCTTTCGATATAAATCCCTCCAATCCACAAGAAATATACGTGGCATCGGCGCTAACGCCGCATTTGCCGGGTTTCGGCTATGGTTTGGGCATCATCAAAACAACCGACGGAGGGGCCACCTGGCAGCGAAGCGGACTTACCTACGACCCCAACTTGTTGGACGACAACAATAAACGTATTACTTGTCTGGATGTTAAAATACATCCCACTACGAATCACGTAGTTTTCGCTATCTGTGGAGATGTAATCTGGAAATCAACAGATTCGGGCGCTACTTTTACCAATGTGTTTGAATTAAATGACGATAATTTACCGTTCCGGGAATTGGTCTTTCACCCTTCAAATCCCAATACCATTTACGCATCTTCGGATGATGTAGAGTCAAACGACGGAGGCGCCGAGCTTTTTGTATCATATAATGGCGGCGACACCTGGAATACGCTGTTAAGCGCAACAGCTATTAGCGCATTGGGAGTCACGCCTGTAGAGCGAATGGATATTGCCGTCACCCCCGCAGCCCCGGATCGTATCTATTTGGGATGCGTTGTTACCAATACGTTGCGTCGTATATTATATTGGGATGGGACAACCTTGAATACATGATTACTGCCGGCGCGGGTAAAGCCCCCATACAGGCAAAAGCTATGGACAATTACGCCAACGGCATCCAATGGTACCCGCCTATTGTTTTACCCAATGGCGGCAATGCTCCTTTGAGCCGCTCGGATGCAGGTATTGCACTACTAGCCCCTATGCCCAAAGCAGCCTCCAACAAACTTGTCATTTTGCCTAATCCTGCTTCCGGTCAGGTGACGATACGGTATGCGCTGGATTTGGAAACAACCCGTGCCGTAATTGAAATTACGGACATAGAGGGTAAAACCATCATATTGTTGCCTGTATCTGATTTCAAAGGCGAGATCCAACTTGCTGATTCCCGATTGCTACCTGGTATTTACGCCGTCAGATTATTGGTTGACGATTTTCCTGTACGCACTCAAAAACTGGTAATCATTAAATAATTGAAAAGCCGCTTCCTGCAACTGCGGGAAGCAGCTTTTTTAATCTTCATACAAATGAAAGGGCTAATCGTCTTTCCACTAATTTTTTCGTCCATAACATCACTGTGGGCTCAACCTACTTTTAATGTTCGAACAAGATTGGGTTTTCCGGCAGCTACTTTCTCCGGCGTCATTGCTACTGATAGCTGTTATTTCGTTACCGGTATAATTGCCGACACCGTGCCGCCCTACCGCACAGGCGCCTTATTCGCTAAATTCGATCTGGAAGGAAATCCGACGCTGGTGAAAACACTTTCTTCAACTACCTATACTTATGAAACCTGGCGGCCAACTCTTCTGGAAGCACCAGATGGCCTTTGGGTATCGGGCTATGCATTACTGCCTGAAATAAGGGGTATTCTTATACACTACAATTCAAACGGAGATACGCTGGAAACTTTTCCTTTTTTTAATTATTATTATCCTGCAAAAACATTTATTTCTCCTCAAGGTATGGCTATTACAGCAGATAAACTTGTGGTAGCCAGTGATATTGAATCTATTGGTCTTAGGGCTAATATTTCTCTGGTCTGTATGGATAAAAGCGGAGCTATTTCGTGGAATTACAGCTTGGGTGGAAATTTATACGATTGGGCTGGGAGCATCATACCTTCTATAAACAATAATTACTTAGTTGGAGGCCGAAAAACGAACTCCGGAATTGTATTCCAAAATTATATCAGTCAAACCTGGTTATTTGAAATCGATACTTTAGGCCAAATGCTTTGGCAGTAACTCTCTCCGCTCGATTCATTGCTGGGCAAAGCTAAAGGTTTGTATCAGGAACACGATGGAAGTATCGTAGTGGCAACTTCCAAGGGTTGGGAAGACTCCACGAATCCCCACTATCATGCGCTAAGATGGCACAACTACATATTTAAACTGGATGCAGACCGGCAGTTCGATTGGGGCTGGGAGCTATATAGTCCTTTTTTTACCACCCAGACCGATTTTAACAAACTTATTGCCTGTACCGACGGCAGCGGCTACGTAGCAGTGGGGCTTTCCGGCATAGGCACTACGCCTACCAACGGCATATATTGGGGCCGTGTATCCAAAGTATCCCCTCAGGGCGACAGCATCTGGGATCGACACTACGCTTTTCCCATCGGCACCGATTTCCCTTTTCACGAATTGTACGACATCAAAGAAACGCCCGATGGCGGGTTTATTCTCTGCGGCGAATCATTTGATTTTTACGCCGACTCCTTTCCCCAGCAGGGCTGGTTGCTCAAGCTGGATGCACAAGGCTGTCTTGTACCGGGCTGCGGCTTGGTTCCAGTGGAGGAGGCTGCTTCCCAAGAGCCTCCCGCCATGCTCCTATACCCCAACCCGGCCTCCGATTGGCTCAGTGTGCACCTCGGCGAGGCCGGCGCCGAAGGGCAGTTGCGCATAGTAGATATGCAGGGGCGCCTTGTGCTCAATTTTGAAGCGCCGTTGGGTAATACGACTTATGTGTTACCCTTGACTGGGTTACCACCTGGCATTTACACCCTGCAATGGCTAAGCGCGGGCAGGTTGGTGAGGGCAGAACAGTTGGTGGTTGCACACAAGTGAGATGAAACAAAACAGGATATCTTCCCGTACTTTTTCATATCTTTGGAAATCAATATTTTGGTAGGTTTTTGGCAGATTTTCACAAACTATTGAATTTTGGCAAATTTAGCGCCTGGTTTTTTATCGAACTATTGATATAGTTGGTTTTATAACGCAATTAATTTTCTTTTTCTCGCAAATTTTCCGTTCTTTTGCGGCATCTTTTTTAAGAAAATCCAGGATAACAAGAAGTTCTTTTACAACATCGTTCTTATCCTAACGTTAGACATTTGAAAAATTCGGAGGCCAGATTGAATGAAACTATTTAGTCTTTTTAAGCAGGAACTCGCAATAGATCTGGGAACTGCCAACACGCTTATCATACAAGACGACAAAGTCGTTGTAGACGAACCCTCCATCGTTGCTATCGATCGCCGTACCAACGAAACTATTGCCGTGGGCAAAAAAGCTATGCAAATGCATGAGAAAACCCACGATAATATCATGACCGTCCGGCCGTTAAAGGATGGCGTTATTGCCGACTATCAGGCCGCTGAGCGCATGATAGAGGGCATGATCAAGATGGTGGGCAACCGCCGCCGTTTCTTCTCGCATATGAAGATGGTGATCTGCATCCCCTCCGGCATTACCGAAGTGGAAAAACGCGCTGTTTTTGACTCTGCCGACCATATGGACTCCAAGGAAACTTACCTCATCCACGAACCCATGGCAGC
>JAEUUQ010000046.1 GCA_016787505.1 Saprospiraceae bacterium
TTGTTCCTTGTAAGCTTCTCCCCGGACGGAGTGTTGTACGGTGCGGGCCTGGTCCTCGGTCTTTTTGCAAAGCGCTGCCAAAGGACATTCCTCGCAACTTTCACATTGATAGACCCGCATCGTTTTTTGATACCCATTATCGGTTACAACTTCTTTTTGTTCTTTGAAGATCAGCTTTCGGTTATCAGGACAGGTGTAGGTGTCAGATATGGGATCAAAAAACCAGTTCTCCCGCCGGAATTTTTTCTTGGCCAACTCGCCGCTTTGTTCCAAATACCACAATGCATATTTGACATATGGAGTTAATTGGCGTTCTTCCAAGTCGGCATAATTTTCCTCACTTCCATAAGCGGCATCAGCACATAAATCAATCTGGGCAGGTAGATCCAACCCTTCAAAACGTTGCTCCATCTTATCCAAATGCGGGATGAGCGTGGGCGTATCCGAGGCGTTTTGTTCAATCGTATAATTGACGATATACTGCCCCGTTGTGGTATGTTGTACGTTATAGGCGGGCAACAAGCGCTCATCTTTCATCCGCAGCATAGTGGCGTCCGGGTCGGTCTGCGAATAGGAGTTGCGCTGACCCAGGATTTGTTCCTGCAACTCATATTTGACCAATTTCTCCTGTTCCGCTTCTATTTTTGTGCCGATACGCGCCAAGGCTTTGACCTTGGTCTGATTAGCCTGGCGCCGCATCGATTCCGCTTTTACCAACTCTTCAAGGTGCACCAATTGTGCCGCAACCTGCTCGCTGGTCAACACTACTGTTACTTCCTTGCCCTGACCCAGTTCCGGCAAATTGCCCAATCCATAGCGCTCGTCCTCTTCTGCTTGCAACACCTTGACCTCCTCCAGCAAACTTTCTATCCGTTCCAGCACCGTTGCTTTATACCGCTGCGTATTCTTCTTCCATACCCGTTTGTACCGATTGGCATTCGCTTCCCACTTGGATCCGTCTGTGTACAAATCCCCCAGGTCGATGTACCCCTCTTCTACCAAAATCAACAATACCTGCTTAAATATGATATCTATCATCTTCTGCATCCGGTTTCCCCGAAATTCACTCAACGTTTTAAAACACGGGCGCTGCCCACCCGATAAATACATAAAGGCTATATTCTCCAGTAGCGCTTGTGCCAAGGGCCGCGACGTATACACCCGCCTACAGTACCCATATATCCACACCTTGATCAACATCTTCGGATGGTACGTACTGCCGCCCCCACCTTCATAATACGTATTCAGTTCTTCCATCGACAGACCTTCCACGATCCGATCTATTATAAAAACGATATGGTCCGGTGAAAACACTTCCCGAAGATCCAACGGGACCAGTAACACCTGGGATTGTTCGTATTTCTTATGCACCACGTGCTTAACTTTTTCTACTTTTGTTGCCATGAGCGGGGAGGGGCTGATGAGTTTTCCAACCACAAATCTACTCTGCTCGCTCATCCTTTCATTGGCTTAGTCACTCTTTACACAACCCCCGGTGAAGATGGTGACAAGGTGACAAGGTGACAAGGTGACAGGGTGACAGGGTGACAGGGTGACAAAGTCGTACAATGCAGTTAATAGTAATTTGGGGATATTCGTTTGTAGTTGGGCTGTACGGATTAGTCATCGCCCTTGCCGCTATATTTAACACAAAAGCAAAACTATGGATACAGGGCCGGAAAAACTGGCCCGAACGCCTGCAACAGGCGGTGAAACCCCTGCAGGAGGCCGGCAAGCCTATAGTATGGGTGCATTGCGCTTCGCTGGGTGAATTCGAGCAGGGCAGGCCGCTTATCGAGGCGCTTCGCGCACAATACCCGCAGCCGGCTATCGTGCTTACCTTTTATTCGCCATCAGGCTATCAGATCCGCCAGAATTATGCTCATGCCGACGTAGTGTGTTATATGCCGCTCGATACATGCCGCAATGCTTTAATTTTTATAAAAATACTACAGCCCAGTTTGGTTGTTTTTGTAAAATACGAATTCTGGTACCACCACCTGCAAGCGCTTTTTCAGGCACAAATCCCCGTTATCCTGGTTGCCGCCCTGTTTCGCCCCGGACAGCTATTTTTCAAGTGGTACGGCGAGCCTTTTCGCCGACTATTATTAGGGTATAGCCGTATTTTTGCACAAAACGAGGCTTCGGCTGCCCTGCTTCGAAAAGCCGGCGTAAACCAGGTGGAAGTGGCCGGTGATACCAGAGTAGACCGGGTGATACAAATGGCTGCTCAGCCGGCCAATTACGAGGCGGTTGAGGTTTTTGCCGGAAGCTCGCCAGTATGGGTTTGCGGCAGTACCTGGCCGCAGGACGAAGCGCTGCTGCTCCCATTTATCAATACGCAATTGCCGCCGGATTGGAAAGTAATCATCGCACCCCACGAAATCTCGGAAAATCATATCGCTGCGCTGGAAAAAGCCGTTGCCATAGGCGCTGTGCGTTATTCGAAGTATGCACTGTCAGCGGCTCCAACTGCTGCCCGCGTATTGATAATCGACAACGTGGGCATGTTGGCCCACCTTTACCAATACGGCCGTTTGGCCTATATCGGCGGCGGTTTCGGCCACGGCATCCACAATACGCTCGAGCCGGCGGCGTTCGGCCTACCCGTCATATTCGGCCCCCGGTATGGAAAATTTGAAGAAGCGGTTTATCTTGTGGCACATGGCGGCTTTTTCGCTGTATTGTCCGCCGATGAGTTGCACAGGTCTTTTCAACACTTGCTCAAGGAAGAAGCCCGCCGGCAAGCCTCGGCGGAAATATGCAACTATCTGCAACAAATGCAGGGCGCTACAGCGCGGATTATGGGTTACCTGGCAAACTCAGGGTGGTTGACACAGCGATAACAATGAGTTACGTATGCGGCGATTTGTTTTTTTACTGCACTATACCTGGCAATGGCTTGCCTATTATTGCCGTGCAAAAACCATCTACAACTTACAATCCCCCTTTCTTACCGAATTGGCTCAGGCGGTAGTAGAAGACCGGCGCCGGTTTTATGCCTTTGAATTAGTTAGAGGCTTGCGCCAAATATTTGCCAAAGACGCTACGCCCGTTACAATCCAGGATATAGGAGCCCCTTCAAAAGTATGGTCGGGCTCCCGGCGCCCAATAAGCGACATTGCGAAGTACAATGCCATTAGCCCAGCCACCGGTGAAATGCTCTTCCGCCTGGCCAACTGGCTTAAACCGGCTACCATGCTCGAACTGGGTACTTCGCTGGGCCTCTCGGCGGTATACCAGTCGGCTGCGGCGTCGCAGGCACGCTTTGTTACGGTAGAAGGCCACGCCGAATTGGCCGCCATCGCCCGTCGCACGCTGGGTTTGGCCCAGTTGCCGCAGGTGGAAGTCCTACACGCTTCATTTTCTCATGCGCTGGCCACCTACCTTCCCTCGTTTCAACGGCTCGACTATCTTTTTATCGACGGCGACCACCGCTACGAACCCACGATTGAATACGTATGGCAATGCCTGCCCTATGCCCACGAAAATAGCGTATTTGTGATAGCCGATATTCACTGGTCGGCAGAAATGAACCGCGCCTGGCGGCATTTGCAGGCGCTTCAGGAAGTAAGCCACAGCGTCGACTTATTTGATATCGGGCTGTTGTTTTTTCGCAATGGACATCTTGAAAAAACGCATTGCAGTCTTATCCGCTATCGCCACAAGCCCTGGAGGGTGGGAGTTTTTTAGCACTTAGCACTCAGCTGCCCGGTCTTAGCAGCTGACTGCGGAGTGCTAACTGCTAAATTTAACACATGTTAAACTCCCCGTCTTCTATTTCAAATTTAAAAAAATCACCTATATTGCATGCATAACGATTCAAGAATCGTTGTAGTAAAGCCACGCAAGTACCAAATAGTTTTTGCCTCAACATTTTAACAATAAAGGTTGGACTTCGAGTGACTATGGCGGGCCTCAGCTTCTTTCGGGGAGTTCCCAATTGGGACAAGGGGATTACAGAACCACAATAGCCGCCTTAAACCTGTTTATCTGGGGGCCAAAATCTCCCTGTACTTGTGTGGCTTTCTTCTTTTTATGTTTAGTGCATTCGCAGTTTAGCGATAGGGTTTAGTGCATGCGCAGTTTAGTTTTCTAAACATACCGCTAACCTACAACCTACAACCTACAACCTACAACCTACAACCCACAACCCACAACCCACAACCCACAACCCACAACCCACAACCCACAACCCTCCTCATTTTTTTTCCAGGTTTTAGAGTTAGCAGAACAATAAATTCACTACCTTCGGCGTCAGTCATTCGGTGACTGTATGTTGTGCATTTTGTGCAATAGAAGCCTGCCGGAGGAGCATTTCAAACCCTACGTAAATCCACATCCCCATGCGTTTTGTTAACTTCCATTCGCTCAGCAAAACGGCCGTATTGGCCCTGCTGGCTACTGCTATTTCTTTTGGTATTTATTCATGTAAAAGCGATGTACGCGCCAAAAAGATGCCCGACAGCGTGAGCGCGTATGTGTACGCCCACACTTCAGGTATCGTATCCAAAGCTGCGCCCGTGCGTATTCGCTTTGTATCGCCGGTAGTGGCCGCCGACAAAGCGGGTGAAGCCGCCGACGCTTCACTGCTTACCCTGTCGCCCTCGGCTAAAGGCGTACTCACCTGGGAAGACCCCCAAACGCTGCGCTTCGACCCCCAGGGCCCGCTCTCGTCTAGCACGACTTATGTGGGTAGCGTAAAGCTCAACTCGCTATTTGACAACGTACCCGCCGAAGCCGCCGTGTTCGAATTCGATTTTCGCACGCGCGATCAGCATTTTGAAGTTAAAATTGACGGCCTGTTTGCCGCCAACCCCAAAGAGTTGTCCAAACAAGAACTCAAAGGCTCGCTCTTTACCGCCGATGTGGCCACGGCCGAAGAAATCCAGCAACTCCTCAAAGCCGACCAGCAGGGCAAAAACCTGTCGATCGACTGGACGCACACCGGCGACGGCCTCCAGCACGATTTTTTTGTGCGAGGTGTAGCTCGTGGCGATAAGGACGGAGAAATGTCGCTGAGTTGGAACGGCTCGCCGATCGGACTCAGCCTCAAAGGCAACGAAAAGGTGGAGGTGCCCTCGCTCAGCAATTTTAAAGTAACCGACGCCCGCGTAGTGCAGGGCGAAGACCAATATATCCTGCTCCATTTCTCCGACCCGCTGAAGGAATCGCAAACGCTCGACGGACTCGTCACGCTGGCCAACTATGCCGGCAACCTGCGCTTTTTGATAGACGGCCAGCAATTGCGCATTTATCCTTCGGAAAAGCTGAGTGGCGAACAACGCGTGTTTGTCAACGCAGGTGTGCGCAATACCGCCGACAGGCAGATGAAACAAGCCAGCGAGTGGAGTGTGACGCTGGAAGACGTCAAACCCCAGGTGCGCCTGGTAGGCCGAGGCGTGATTATGCCCAATTCGAATGGACTTATCTTTCCATTCGAAGCGGTAGGTCTTAACGCAGTTGATGTAGAGGTATTTAAAATTTTTAATAATAATATTCTCCAATTCCTCCAGACCAACGAACTCGACCAAAGCGGCTACGACTTGTACCGCGTGGGCCGCGTGGTGCTCCAACGTAAAGTGTCGCTGCAGTCGCTCAACCCCAACGCTCGTACGGCCGAATGGACCCGCTATGCCCTCGACCTGAGCAAGATGATCTCACAGGATCCCGACGCGATCTACCAGATAAGGATCGGCTTTAGGCCTTCTTATTCGCTTAGCCGCTGCAGCGCCGGCAATGTAGGCGCCCAGCAGGAAGAAGATGCGCTAAC
>JAEUUQ010000059.1 GCA_016787505.1 Saprospiraceae bacterium
ATTGCCGATTGTAGCCAATTGGGGAATGCCGAAGTATGCTCTAAGTCAATCTCTGCAAAATAGGCTTTTCAGAGTGAACGGAAAGCCCTATTTTTCCGCTGGAGTTCTAAAAAACAGCCTTATGTCTTATACTATCAAAACCGCCGAACAATACAAGCAAGCATATCAGCACAGCATAGAAGACCCCGAAGGTTTTTGGGCGGAAGTCGCCGGCCATTTCTTCTGGCAAAAAACCTGGGACAAAGTCCTGGAATGGGATTTCAGAAAACCGGAACTGAAGTGGTTTATCGGCGCTAAACTCAATATCACCGAAAATTGCCTCGACAGGCACCTCGCCACAAAAGGCGACCAGACGGCTATTTTATTTGAACCCAACGACCCCGCAGCGCCTAACCGCTCTTATACGTACCGCCAATTGTACGAGTCGGTATGCAAAACCGCAAATGCCCTGAAGGCCAATGGTATTCAAAAAGGCGACCGCGTCTGTTTTTATATGCCGATGGTGCCCGAACTGGCTATCGGCGTGTTGGCTTGCGCCCGCATCGGCGCTATCCATTCTGTGGTTTTTGCAGGCTTTTCTGCCAATTCACTGGCCGACCGCATCAAAGATGCTACCTGTAAAATGGTGATCTGCTCCGACTACAATGACCGCGGCGCCAAACATATCATCGTCAAAGACGTAGTGGACGAAGCCCTGGCCATGGGCTGCGACAGCGTAAAAACCGTGCTCGTGCACCGCAATACCGGAGGTAAGATCAACTGGCGCGAAGGCCGCGACAAATGGTGGCATGAGGAGGTCGACCACCAGTCCCACGCTTGCCCGGCAGAACCGATGGACGCCGAAGACATGCTCTTCATCCTCTACACCTCCGGCTCTACCGGCAAACCCAAAGGCGTGGTGCACACCTGCGGCGGTTATATGGTGTATACCTGCTATACTTTCCAAAACGTATTTCAATACGAAGACGACGATATATACTGGTGCACCGCCGATATCGGCTGGGTCACCGGCCACTCGTATATCGTATACGGCCCCCTGCTGGCCGGCGCTACTACCGTCATGTTTGAAGGCGTACCTACCTACCCTGACGCAAGCCGGTTTTGGCAGGTTTGCGAAAAATTGCGCGTTACTCAGTTTTATACCGCGCCTACCGCCATTCGCGCGCTGATGGCCCACGGCGATCAGTATGTGGAAGGATTCGATCTTGCCTCTATCAAAGTATTGGGCAGCGTAGGCGAGCCCATCAACGAAGAAGCCTGGCGCTGGTATTACGACAAAGTGGGCAAAGGCCGAGCCCCCATTGTAGATACCTGGTGGCAAACCGAAACGGGGGGGATTCTCATCTCGCCGCTGCCCGGCATCACCCCCTCCAGGCCCTGCTACGCAACCTACCCCTTGCCAGGCATTCAACCCTGCCTGCTCGACCAGGAAGGCCGCGAAATCGAAGGCAATGATGTAGAGGGCCTGCTCTGTATCAAGTTTCCCTGGCCGTCTATCCTGCGCACTACCTACGGCGACCACGAGCGTTGCCGCCAAACCTATTTTGCACCTTTTGACAATTACTATTTCACCGGCGACGGGGCCCGACGCGACGCCGACGGCATGTACCGCATCATCGGCCGCGTTGACGACGTAATCAACGTAAGCGGCCACCGGCTCGGCACCGCTGAAATAGAAAACGCGATTAATACCCACCCGCAAGTAGTGGAATCCGCGGTTGTCGGCTATCCGCACGACATCAAAGGCCAGGGTATTTATGCCTATGTGATTACCAGTGCGCCGGTGGCCGACGACAATACCTTCCGTCACGAACTATTGGACGCCGTGAGCAAAGTAATCGGCCCCATTGCCAAACCCGACAAAATCCAGATCGTTTCAGGTCTGCCAAAAACCAGGTCGGGCAAAATTATGCGCCGTATCCTTCGAAAAGTGGCCTCAGGCGATACCTCGAGCCTGGGCGACGTATCCACCCTGCTCAATCCCGAAGTAGTCGACGAAATTATCGACGGCGCATTAAACGAATAATTATGGAATATCTACGCAAGCATATCACCGACGGCCAGATAGTACAAGCCCTCGAAGAACTGGTCAAGATTGCGCGCCAACATAACTACGGCGAAGAAAACGAAGTGAGTCTGCTACTGACTCGATATAACCTGCTCAAACGCGAAAGCAACCTGGGGTTGGGAGAGCATAGCGAACAGATCTTGCAGATCGCCATGTCTACATTGCAGTATATCGATAAGATGGAAGCCGCCTACGGCGAGTTGGTTAAAACCGAAGATACAGCGCAGGATGCCGGCGCCCGCATGCTGGAACAGTTGAAGCAATTAACCGGCAAAGTGGATTTGCTGCTCAATATCATGGGGCAGTGGCGCAACCCCTTGTTTGAAAACTTCCGCCGCAGCCGACTGTGGAACCTGCTCGACGGCCGGTCGCGAAACCACCTCATGGCCGCAGTAGCCCTCGAAAATAACGAAGCGCTCGACGATTTCGGCCCCGTAGCCACGGAATACGGCAAAGCGCTCGAAAACGAACTGTTGATCAAGCTTTTTCAGCCTTATCGCGATAAGTTCCTCGCCCAATATCCCAAAATGGACCGCAACCAATATATGCAACAAACCTACGGCAATTTCAAGCAAGTGCTTTTTGCTTTTTTATATAAAAATGAAAAGCTGACGCTCAACCAAATGGTGGGCATGTTATACGAAGGCCTTTCTACCCTTAAGGATCAACCCGATAAACTATTTTCACCCAGAGCTTATTTTCACCAATTTTTCAGACTCAAAAACGCGCCTGTTTTTATTAAAGCGCTCGATCACCTGCAAGATGTGAAATTGCTGAGGTCCGCCCGAAATTTTATCTATACCCGCCAGGAAACCGAAGAGTTCAAATACTGGGTTTTCGACGTGCTTATGAATATGCAGCCGAATAATAATGGGGGGAAGGGGGCTTGAGGGTTTAGTGCATGCGCAGTTTAGCGATAGGGTTTAGTGCATTCGCAGTTTAGCTAAACCCAATCGCTAAACCCAATCGCTAAACTTTCTAAACCTTTTTTCCGATATTTGCACCCCGTTAAACATAGTTCAACCATAATATGGCAGACAATAAAATCATCTTTTCCATGGAGGGGGTTTCCAAAACCTTCCCCCCCAGCAAGCAAGTCCTCAAAAATATATGGCTGTCGTTTTTCTACGGTGCCAAAATCGGCGTATTGGGCCTCAACGGCTCAGGTAAATCTACCCTGCTCAAGATCATCGCCGGCCTCGACACCAACTTCGAGGGCAAAGTAACTTTCGACGGCTCCTACAAAATCGGCCACCTCGCCCAGGATCCAGAACTCGACGATACCAAAACCGTGCGCCAGATCGTAGAAGAAGGCGTGCAGCACATTGTCGACCTCGTGGCCGCTTACGACGAAATCAACCTCAAACTCTCCGAGCCACTCGACGACGACGAGATGATGAAACTCGTAGAACGCCAGGGCGAACTCATGGAGCAGCTCGACCACCACAACGCCTGGGAACTCGACCACCGCCTCAATACGGCCATGGAAGCCCTGCGCTGTCCCGAAGAAAATATGCCGATCAAGGTGCTCTCGGGAGGCGAACGCCGCCGCGTGGCCCTCTGCCGCCTGCTGCTCAGCAATCCCGATATCCTGTTGCTCGACGAACCTACCAACCACCTCGACGCCGAAAGCGTGGACTGGCTCGAACAATACCTGCAGTCGTTCCCCGGCACGGTGATCGCCGTGACCCACGACCGCTATTTCCTCGATAACGTGGCCGGCTGGATTCTCGAACTCGACCGCGGCGAAGGCATTCCCTGGGAAGGCAACTATTCTTCCTGGCTGGAACAAAAGTCTATCCGCCTCGAACAGGAGGAAAGAACGGAAACCAAACACCGCAAAACACTCCAGCGAGAATTGGAGTGGATCCGCATGGCCCCGAAGGCTCGCCAGGCTAAGGGCAAAGCCCGTCTGAACGCCTACGAACGCCTGGCCGACGAGGAGATCAAGGAAAAAGAAGCCAAACTCGAACTCTATATCCCCCCCGGCCCACGCCTCGGCGATACCGTGATCGACGCCAACGAGTTGTCAAAAAGCTTCGGCGACCGCGTACTGTTTGAAAACCTTAGCTTTTCTATTCCCAAAAACGCCATCGTGGGCATCATCGGCCCCAACGGCGTGGGCAAGAGTACGCTGTTCCGCATGATTATGGGACAGGAAACGCCCGATGTCGGACATGTCGAAATAGGTAGCACAGTGAAACTGGCCTACGTGGACCAAAGCCACTCCGAACTGCAATTCCCCGATAAAACCGTTTACGACGCCGTCTCCGGCGGCAACGACCTCATCACGGTGGGCACGGCCAGCGTGAACGCCCGCGCCTACCTCAGCCGCTTCAACTTCTCGGGCGCCGACCAGCAAAAGAAACTGGGCGTGCTCTCCGGCGGCGAACGCAACCGCCTCCACCTGGCTATGACCCTGCGCGAAGGCGGCAACGTGCTCCTGCTCGACGAACCTACCAACGATATCGATATCAATACCCTGCGCGCCCTCGAAGACGCCCTCGACGATTTCGCCGGCTGCATCCTGGTGATCAGCCACGACCGCTGGTTTATCGACCGCCTGGCTACCCATATCCTGGCTTTCGAAGGCGACTCGCAAGTGGTGTTTTTTGAAGGCAATTATACCGACTACGAAGCCGCCAAGAAAAAACGCCTCGGCGATGTGACGCCGAAAAGGCCGCGGTTTAA
>JAEUUQ010000136.1 GCA_016787505.1 Saprospiraceae bacterium
GTGTTTTGCAGGTCTTTGCTTTCTTTGCCTACTTCGAGTACGAGTTTTTCCCCCTGGCCTATGTTGACCAGGTAAGATACGTAACCCTCTCCGCTCTTATTGTAGGTGTATTCGAGCCGCTCCATACAGGCGGGATCAAAAAACACGTAAATACGGGCGGCCTGGCTTTGCAGGGGGAGCATCAGTATCAGTAAACTGGCGAAAGAGACAGGGATGCGAATTAAGTTCTTCATGGTGATAATTTTGTGGAAGCGCATCATGCTTTTTAATAAGGTGTGAGTAACAAATGATTATACATCGAAATAACGCAAATAGCAACACAAAGATTGTGAGCTCTTTACGCTTTTCACATTACTGAACGGTAAAATTTAACAAGATATTCGCCAGAATAAGCATGGATATTTACGTATAAAGATACAAAACGTTTCAAGTTACAACTATGTTTTAACTTTTTTTATAAAAAAAATATTTGCCAATAAATTATATGTTATTGATAATGAGTTTATTAAGATAATAAAAAACCTATCTCGTCTTTTGAAAAATTCAACTGTTCGTTGGCGTTGATGATGTCGTCGGCCAACTGGGCTTTTTTGGCCTGCAGGGTCATTATTTTTTCTTCTATGCTGTCTTTGGTGATGAATTTAACGGCTATCACGTGCTTGTCCTGCCCGATGCGATGGGCGCGGGCTATGGCTTGCTGCTCGGTGGCGGGGTTCCACCAGGGGTCGAGGATAAATACGTAGTCGGCAGCGGTGAGGTTGAGTCCGGCGCCGCCGGCTTTGATGGATATCAGAAACGATTGTACCTCAGGCTGCTCTTCAAATCGCCGTACCTGTTCGGCTCGTTTGCGGGTTTCTATGTCGCCGCTGAGCCAGGCGTAGGGTAATTCCTGAGCTTCAAAATGCTGTTTGAAATAATCCAAATATTTTACAAAAGAACTGAAAAACAAAGCTTTGTGGCCGCTCCGGCGTATGATGTCCCAGTGTTCAAGTACGTCGTTGTATTTTCCGCTTTCGTGGGGGTAGTCGTCGAGTACCATGCCGGGGTGGTTTACCAGTTGCCGCAGCCGGGTAAGCGATTGCAGCACCATGAGTTTGTATTGGGGGTTATGGGCGTCGAAGGAATCCAGCAGGGCGTTGCGGGCGGCCGACTTTTCTTTTTCGTAGATTTTTTTCTGTTCGGCGGTCATTTCGCTGTAGAATAGTTTGGTGGTGAGCGGCGGCAAGTCGCGGGCCACTTCTTCTTTGGTTCTGCGCAGCAGGTAGGGCTGCACCAGGCTGCGAAGGCGGCGGCTGCGCTGCTCGTCCCGGTTTTTTTCGATGGGGGTGATGAATTCTTTTCTAAAAAAGGCGTAGTTGCCCAATAAGCCGGGGTTGATGAATTGCATCTGCGCCCACAGATCGGATAGCGAGTTTTCAATGGGCGTGCCGCTGAGCGAGATTTTGTGGCGCGCTTTCAGGTTGTTGACGGCCTTGAATATTTTACTGTCGGGGTTTTTGATTTGTTGACTTTCGTCTAATACGATGTATTCAAATTCTATTTTCTGCAATAGCTCTTCGTCGCGAAGCGCGGTCTGGTAGGTGGTAAGCAGTACGTCGAAGCGGCGCAGCAGGCGCAGGTCGGTATAGCGTTTGGCGCCGGTATGGTTGCAAACGTTGAGAGAAGGCGCAAAACGCCTGATTTCCTGCTCCCAGTTGAATACCAGCGAGGCGGGCATGATGAGCAGGGCGCCCAGCGGTTTGAGTAGATGCTGGTCGAGGGGCTGGGTTTGAAACAGGTCGAGCTGGGCGGGACCCGCATCTGCACCCGGCGCCGGGCTGTCGGGCAATAGCGCTTTGGCGTGTAGCAGGATGGCGATGGTTTGCAGGGTTTTCCCCAATCCCATGTCGTCGGCCAGTAGTGCGCCCAATCCCTGTTGATAATGACCGGCCAGCCAGCGCATACCTTCCAACTGATAAGGCCGCAAGTCGGCTTTGAGCAGGGTAGGGGGCGCCAGCAGCGCAGTATCAGGCGCTTCAATGCCCTCGTGGTGCAAGTCGAGTTCTTCCAGCAGGGTGTACTGGCTTTTTTCTAGCCGCAGGCCGCCATCGGTTTTTTTGGCAAATTGCACGAGACTTTGGTATCTGGCCATCCATTCCAGTGGAATCAGGAAATAATCGCCGTTGGGAAGCGGGTAAAAGCGGTTGTGGCTTTTGATGTAAGGCGCCAATTGCTGAAAAGGGATGCGGAATTCGCCCACCTGTACTTCTCCGTGCAGGTCAAACCAGTCGTTGTCGCCGCCGGCGCTCAGTTGTAGTCCTGCCGGCTGTAGATACACGGTTTTGTCTTCGATGGCGGGGGCTACTACAGAAAATCCTTCGCGTTCGAGTTTTTCCCGGTGATCGGCCAGCCAGCCCAGCAAAAAATAGGGATCGTCGGCAGCCTGGATTTCGGGTTGAAAAAAACTGCCTTCGGCGTGCACGAGTCCCAACTCCGGCAGCCTTTCGATACAGCGTTTTTCCGCGTCGAAATCGCGGCTGACCTTTACGATGTGGATGTCGTCGCCGTTGATCTCCAGGGTGGTGCGGCGGTCTTTTTTATCGCTCCAGTTGAAGGCGGCGTTGGCGTATACCATCTGCACGCTGAGCACCCATTGCCCGCCAAATAGGTTGCGCACGGGTTCTAGCCGGCAGGCTTGCAGGTGGTCGTCGTGGGTTACGCCAAATCCTTCTGCCTGGATTTCCGTCTTTGAGGCCACTTTGAGAATAAACTTGCGGAAATACGCCGCCGCCGAGGCGCCGGGTATAGCCACTTCGTCTTTCTGGCGAAAGGGCTTTACCATATTGCCGTTGATGTGTTCGAGGCGAAAGAGGGCGTAATCGGCCAGCAACCAGCCGGGTTCGTTGGTGAGGGGGGTTAGTTCGTTGAATTGCCGGAAACGGATCTTGCGCTCGCCCAAAGTAGCGCTGAGCCGGTAGTTGACGCCTTCGGGAGTTTTCCGGAATGCCAGCACGGGTTGCAGGGGCTGCGCCGCAAATTTTACGATAAAGTCTTTTACCAATACTTTTCTCGCTACTTTCCAGCTTAAAGGCAATTTTCGGCGGTGAACGACCGTCAGCCATTGGTCGAGTAGTCGGTGTATATAGTTTATAATCAGGGGTTTAATGTCTTCTTCTTGAAATAGCTCGGCAAGCGGCAGTTTTTTCTTTCTGGTGGCATTGTAGCGATGTTCGAGCGCTGTGGGCTGTAATTGTTCGATCCAATCCAGCAGCTTTTGCTGGTCGGCATCGGGCTGTAAACCCATTGGGGATAAAGTAGCGGTGGTGGCTTTCTGCACCAGGTGAGTCAAGGTTCCGTCGGCTTCTTTTTTTACGATATAGGCTTCTGGCAAATAAATGCCCTCGGCCCATTCGTACAGGTTGAAAACGATTTCCAGGGCCTGATCTGTGGGTGATGTTTGGTTTGTCATCGCTAATCTTGTTCCGGCCCGCAAAATGAACAAATTTTTTCCTTTTGAAAAAAAAAACTAAAAAGGCCCCCTTTACATCCTAACTTTGCCCGAAACAATAGCCTAGCCATGTTTTCCAACGTAGAACCCGCTTTGCAACAGGAGTTGCAGGAAATTCGCGATGCCGGCTTGTTCAAGCAGGAGCGCATCATCGTGTCGCCGCAAGGCCCTGAAATTACAATAAATACCGGCCAGGAGGTGCTCAACTTCTGCGCCAATAACTACCTGGGTTTGTCGTCGCATCCCGAGGTGATCAAAGCCGCCCACGAGGCCATCGATACGCACGGCTTCGGCTTGTCGTCGGTGCGGTTTATCTGCGGCACCCAGGATATCCACAAAGAGTTGGAGGGCAAAATTGCCGAGTTTCTGGGCATGGAAGACGCCATCCTCTACGCCGCGGCATTCGACGCCAACGGCGGTTTGTTTGAGCCCCTGCTCGGCGAAGAAGACGCCATCATCTCCGACGAACTCAACCACGCCTCGATTATCGACGGCATTCGCTTGTGCAAGGCCCAGCGTTTTCGCTATAAGCACAACGATATGGCCGACCTCGAAGATAAGCTCAAAGAAGCCGCCGGCGCACGCCGCCGGCTGATCTCTACCGATGGGGCTTTCTCCATGGACGGCACGATCGCCCAGCTCGACAAGATTTGCGACCTCGCCGAGCGCTACAATGCGATGGTGATGATCGACGAATGTCATGCTACCGGCTTCCTGGGCAAGACCGGCCGCGGCACCCACGAATACCGAGGGGTGATGGATCGCATAGATATTATCACCGGCACCCTTGGCAAAGCACTGGGAGGCGCTTCCGGCGGCTTTACCGCTGCCCGCAAGGAGATTGTCGATATGCTTCGACAGCGCTCCAGGCCCTATCTGTTTTCCAATACGGTGGCCCCAGCTATCGTCGGCGCTTCTATCCGGGTGCTGGAGTTGCTGAGCGGTTCAACCCAGTTGCGTGACAAGCTGGAGGCCAATACGCGTTATTTCCGCAAGGCGATGACCGAAGCCGGCTTCGATATCCTGCCCGGCGAACATCCTATTGTACCTATTATGCTGTACGACGCCCCGCTGGCCCAAAATTTTGCCCGCCAATTGCTGGATGAAGGTATCTACGTAATCGGATTTTTCTTCCCGGTGGTGCCCAAAGGCAAAGCACGCATCCGCGTACAACTCTCCGCCGCCCACGAACCCGAACACCTCGACAAGGCGGTGGCCGCGTTTGTGAAGGTGGGGAAGGAGTTGGGAGTGATAGGGTAGGTTGTCGGTTGTGGGTTATGGGTTATGGGTTGTCGGTTTCAACCCATAACTCACAACCCACAACTTCAACTTTTAACAATCCGCTTCGTCTTCTGCCGGCCCTGTAATTGCAGGCGGAAGAAATACGTACCGGGGGGCAGGCCGTGCAAATCAACCTGTATCTTGTGCTCGCCGGCGCTTAAACGCTGGTTGGTCACTACCCGGAGTTCGTTGCCGATAGAGTCAAACAGGCTGAGTTTGGCCCATTCGTCGGCAGAGGTAAAGCTGATCGTCGTCCAGTTGCTGCAGGGATTGGGATAGGCGCCCATTAGAATAGCCTCTTCCGATTTGGGTTCCGGCCGGGTAGAAGTAGCCGTGCAGTTGAGCAATAGCGGCAGGTACTGGAAGTCGTTATAAAGCAGCGAGCGTACTTCGTCTTCACTCACCTCAAACCAGTCCATCAAAAGCGAACCATACACATCGCGGAAGTCGTGTTGCATGGGCACACCCTCGTCGCCGCTTACATCGGCAGAAATTTCGGGATTATCGCCGAGTATAGCCGGGTTTACGCAAGATCCGAACAACATAAGGGGCGCAGCAGTGCCGTGGTCGGTACCGAAGCTATCATTAGAGCGGATACGGCGGCCAAATTCGGAGAAGGTCATACATACCACTCGCTGTTCAAGTCCCAGCATTTGCAGGTCGGTTTGGAAAGCAGCCACGGCATCTGATAATGTCTGGAGCAACTCTGCATGGTCGCCCAAAGTTACGTCGCCTTGTTGTACCTGGTTGGCGTGGGTGTCAAAACCGCCCAGGCTTACTACGTATACCCTTGTTTGAAGGCCGCCGGCCATTAGCAGCGCCACATTTTTGAGTTGTGCTGCCAATCGGTTGTCTTCGGGATATGTCGCCATATTGCTGCCGTTTTGAGCGGCATCGGTGATCACATCGCCGTAGGCATTTGTCTGACTGATCGACAAGCGCAAAAAAGCCAATTCTTCGCCGTATGGCGTATCGGGCAAGTCGCTGGGGCTACCCTCCGTAAGCGGCGCCAATGAGAAGGGGTCGTTGAGCGTAAGGCTGAAATTGGAAGCCGTTCCCTGGCAGGTTTCCGACACGATACTGCCCATTGTAATTGCAAACGGATCGGGATATTCACCGTTGGGATACCCGTCGGGATAAGCAGGGTAGAGCCCTTCGAAATAACGACCGAGCCAGCCGGTGGTCCAGACCTCTTCGGCGGGCGAACCGCTGGTCCAGATATCTGAAGAGCGGAAGTGGGAGCGGTTTTGGTTGGGATATCCCACACTCTGCACAATACCCATTTTGCCCTCGTCGTATAGACCGCGAATGCCTGTCATCACCGGGTGCAGGCCAACCGTATCCTCTAATGACAGGATGCTGTTCTGGGGTAAAAGAATATTGCCGCGTACATTGGCCAGGTTGTCGTATTGGTCTATCGGCACCACCATATTGAGTCCGTCGTTGCCGCCGTTGAGTTGGATAAGCACCAGTACGCGATCGGATTCGGGATTAACGATGCGGGACAGGAATGAACGGGGCATAGCTGATACCCGCATACCATTGAGCAGGAGCGGCACGCTTACTGCTGTACCTGCTGCTTTTATGAATTGTCTTCTTTTCATGGTTTACTTTTTTTTTAAATCACAAAAATTAGCTCAGATAAAATTCGGGCATGCTAAGCATGACCTGCAGCAGGTTTCTGAGTTTAACCGCCACGGCATCCGCGAGGTTTTGATCCGAAGGATTGGCTTCATAAGCAGCGTATTCTACGGTCCACTCGTAATCGGGCAAGCCGGGCAAGAGTACTTCTTTGAGTGCGGTCTTTTGACTATCGGTAATAGGTTGCGGGAATAAAAGCTTGGCGAATCCATCTACTACCGCGTTGGGATCAAACGGATCGGGTAGCAGGGTAATAGCGTGCAGCGGGTCGATACGGGCGCGTAATTGCCCCTGGCCGACGCCATCGCCGGCTAATAAATTGGTATACCCCATGCGAGATTGCAGCGTGGTGGCATTGATCCACACCCGGTAAAACTGGGGTTCCTGGTAATATGCTTTCCAACCGGCCACACTGGGCGGATTGTAGTATTCCATCTCCATAGGGATAATAGCCTGGAAGATGCGGAAGTGCAGCGTGTATCGCTGTGCAAGCACAGGGGGAAAAGCCACTTCCAGTTGTTTTAGCGCGGAAATGCTAAAATCGATAGGATTTTTGATCATGGGCCCCACGTTGAGAATATCGTAGAAGTGGGCGCTGCCAAGGAGGGCTTCCAGTACCGGTTTGATTTCGTAATCATTTTCGATCAGCAACTGGGCCATGGGCTGAATGACATTGGCCTCGGCATTGTCGTCGATAATATAGTACACAAGCCAGCGGTACAACTTGCGGCTGATAAAACGGGCCACTTCGTCTTGCTCAAAAATGAGGTCTATCAGGTGGGCGTATTCCAGATTGCCCATATTGCTAATCTGGACGTTATTAAAGCGCTCCGATAACTGTTTGACGCCGTTGTCATGCTGGCCGACAAAAAACACGCTGGTCACATCCTGGTCGGGGTTGGTTGTGTTATAGCCGCGGTCGCGCCAGCCGGTAAGCACCCGCGCCATTTGGACTACGTCCTGTTCGGTGTAATTTGTATAGTCGCCCGGGCCTGCAAGAGGGCCTTTTCCTATCGTAAAAAGTTCCAGCAATTCGCGGGCATAATTTTCATTGGGAGCACTTGAAGTATTTTGGTTGCCGTTGAGAAACCGGAGCATCGTCGGATCGATGGTTATTTGTTTGATCAATTCGCGGAAATTGCCCCAGGCAAACGAGCGCAGCAGGATGGAGTGTCTGTATAGAAATTTGGGGTCAAGCACATTGCTTACCGCAAAATGATTATGCCAGAAAAGCGTCATTTTTTCGCGCAAACTAACCCCTTCCGTTCTCAGTAATTCCATCGTCCAGGCTCTGAGGCTTTGAGCGCGGTATGGAGTGAGATTGACTGTAGTGGAGTAGGGGGCGTCAATCCATGTTTCGCCGATAGGCACGTTGGGGTCGGTAGCATTATTGGGATTGACTGGTGGCGCGGGGGCCGGGGTGTCGGCAAACAACAGGGCGAGGGTAGGATATAATCCCTGACTTACTGCCTGCTCTATTTGTGCACGGCTTGGGCCGAACATGCTACGCCGCAATAAGTGGGCGGCCTCGTCATACCCCCAAGGGCCGGCATAAGGCTCAAGTCCAGAGGTTAATCCAAGGGAAGGCGTCAGGGCTGTTGTGCGCTTTTGCACAATAGTATTGACCCTGGAGCGTTTGGCGCCAAACAGCGCGGCTAGCGTAGCTCTTCTGTCCATATGAAATGATTTTAGGAGAAAAAAATAAATATTGCGCAACCTTTGGACTAAGACTTCCGTATAAGGTTTAACGTATTGTTAAAATTAATTTTTAGCAAAATAGGCACAATTGGCAATAACACATTTTTCATAAGAATCAATATTTCAAAGTCTATTTTTGTGGTTACGTAAAAAATGTGTTTATTTGCATCATTGTAGGTGAAATTAGACCTACTATAAGAGAACTTAATCAGCCCCATCGTTCTCCGCAAGAGGACACTTGTGTTCTCTTCATTTTTACCCTTCATTCGTATCAGGAAATCCTCCGGTAAAGCGGGAGGCATGTCACACTTTTCCGGAGTATTTAGCAATGACGCACCGTAAGGGGCGCCGATTTTTTTATTGTAAACAAATTATACATCCATCATGTGTAAAACTCTACACTTGACAGTTGCCGCCTTTTATCGGGCTGGACGGCTATTGTCTTTTATCATCCCTATGCTGCTTACTGTGCAAAGTTATGCCATGCTGAGTGTGTCTTTCAATGTGACGCAACCAGTGTGCTACGGCCTTCCAAACGGCAGCGTTACCGCTACGGCCAGCGGAGGTGTTGCGCCGTATGTCTATGTTTGGAACACCGGCGTGGTGGGACCCACCCTGTCGGGTATTACTGCCGGCACGTATAGCGTGACGGTGACCGACGCTACGAGCACTTCTATTGTGCAAAGCGTGATTGTCAACCAGCCCCCCTTGGTTGTTATCGATTTTGTGGTTAACCAATGTACTTTTCCCTTTACGCTCACCGCAGTGGGCGGCGGAGGGGTACCGCCTTACGGCTATTATTGGAATACGGGGCAGACTACCGCCACCCTTACCAATATTCCCAACGGCACGTATTGTGTGACGGTTACCGATAGCCATAATTGTGGCGCCGTTGAGTGCATTACATTAACTTACACCCCGCTTAACCTGACCGTTTCAGCTACCGGCGTTACTTGTCCGGGTGTCAACAACGGGACGGTATCTGCTTCGGGATCGGGAGGTACGCCGCCTTATTCTTTCTTATGGAGTAATGGCGCTACTACGCCTACCCAAACCAATCTGGCGCCGGGTACCTACTCCGTAACCCTTACTGATTCGCAGGGCTGTACCCGAACGGCTTCGGCTACTGTGGCCAATAAACCGCCGATTATTATTAGCGTCGCTACTACCCAGCCGACTTGTACAGGGTATAGCAACGGCAGTCTTAGCGCTTCAGTGACAGGCGGTACGCCACCGTATACTTACTTGTGGAGTACGGGCCAAACTACCGCGACGATCTCTAACCTGTCGGCCGGCACCTATACATTGGTTGTAACAGATGCAAATGGCTGTACCAAGTCTACTGCTGTCAGCCTGCAGCCTTATTCCAACCTCACCGTCGGCGCCTTTGGTACGCCCGTAACCTGCCCCGGCTTTAATAACGGCTTTTTGACTGCTTCCGCCAACAACGGCATTCAGCCTTATACTTATCTATGGAGCAATGGCAGTACCCAGCAAAATCAATCGAACGTAGCTCCCGGCACATACACTGTGACAGTTACCGATGCTGTGGGTTGTAGCGGTACCGCTACTGCAACTGTAGCGCCAGCGCCGCCTTTCTCGATAAGTGTCACGGGTTCTAATATTACTACCTGCGGCGCGGCAAACGGTGTGGCCAATGCCAATATTATTACGGGTACCGGTCCGTTTACCTATGCCTGGAGCAATGGTGGCAATACGGCTTCTATCACCGGCCTGGTTGCCGGCACATATAGCGTAACGGTAACCAACGGTGTAGGCTGTCTGGCTACCGGCTCCATTACACTCACGGCGCCACCACCGGTTTTTGTCACAATCAATGCTACGCCCTTGGTATGCGTGGGCGCTGCTACCGGTACCGCTACCGCAATTGTGTCGGGCGGTACGGCGCCGTTTTCTTTCTTGTGGAATACTGGCGCAACTACACAAACGATTTCCAACCTGGCGCCGGGAGTTTATTCCGTGACGGTCACCGATGCAGTAGGATGCCAGGATGACGCTACTACCGTCATCGCAGCAGCACCAGCTGTTATTGTCAATATTGCCGGCACTAACATTGTGTGCGGCCCCGGAAATACAGGCTCTGCCTCGGCACTCGTTAATGGCGGCACACCGCCGTTTACTTACTTGTGGAGCACCGGCGCTACTACAGTCGGCGTGACGGGCCTTGTAGAGGGTACCTACTCGGTGACAGTAACCGACGCTAATGGTTGCTCCGGACAGGATAATATCTCTATCGATATCATCGACAACCTGACTGTTAATATTATAAAGCAAAATGTACTTTGTTTTGGCGGCTCTACGGGATCGGCAGCAGCTTCCGGCAGCGGCGGCACGGCTCCGTATTCTTTCGTTTGGAGTACGGGTTCTACCAATGCGGCTATCAACAACCTGACAGCCGGCAGTTATTCGGTGACCATCACCGATGCCAACGGCTGTACGGCTACCAATGCCACCACGGTTACGCAACCGCCGGTATTAAATGTGACGCTGAACGCCACCGCGCTGGTTTGTACAGGCGCAAACAACGGCTCCGCCTCCGCTACCGCTACCGGCGGCACACAACCCTATACGTATGCCTGGAGCAACGGCGGCAACAGCAGCACAATCAACAACCTGGGCGCAGGTACCTTCACGGTGACGGTAACCGACGCCAATGGCTGCCAGAAAACGGCAACGGCTACTATCAACCAGGCGCCCCCGGTAGATATCTCAATTGAATCCGAACAGGTATTCTGCGGCCCCGAAGACAGTGGAGACGCCACCGTGGTAGTTAATAGCGGAACACCTCCTTTTACTTACACCTGGAGTAATGGCAGCACTGCCGAATCTATTGAAAATATCGGCGATGGCGCCTATAGCGTGACGGTCATTGACGCCAATGGTTGCAGCGATGTAGCTGAAATAGAAATCGAAGTGATCAGTGATTTTTCGCTGAGCATCATTCCCCGCAATTTGCTGTGCAACGGCGATAATTCAGGGGGCATACTCATTATTCCCAATGGCGGTACACCTCCATATTCCTTTAACTGGAATACCGGCTTCACCGGAAATGAATTGTCGGATATCGCTGCAGGTACATACAGTGTGACCGTCACAGAAACCAATGGTTGTACGCTGACTGAAACAATTACGATCACCCAACCGCCCGTATTAATGGCTACGCCAACCGCGGTTAATGTGGATTGCTTTGGCGGTAATGACGGCATGGCGACTGTCATCGGGGTCGGCGGCACGCCTCCTTATTCCTACCTGTGGAGCAACGGACAGACTACAGCCACTGCTACAAACCTCACGTCAGGCGCTTATTCGGTAACGCTGACCGACTCTAATTTCTGTACAGCTACGGCCAACGTAAATATCACGCAACCACCTGCACTTAATATTAATGTAACCACCGGCACTATTAACTGCTTTGGCTCAAGCACAGGATCGGCCACTGCCATCGCTTCAGGCGGCACGGGACCCTACAGCTACTTGTGGAGCAACGGAGCAACAACGTCAACGGTGAGCGGTTTGCCCGCAGGCACCTACGGAGTTACGGTAACCGATGCGCTGGGCTGTTCAAATAGCACACAAACAGTGTCTGTTTCTCAATTGCCCCAACTACAAATTTCCTTTAACGTAACGGATATTATTTGTGTAAATACGCCGATTGGCGCCATTAGCGCTACTGTTACCGGTGGCGCCGGGCCATACAGCTTCCTATGGAGCACGGGCGCCACTACAAACAGCATCAGCAATCTGGCGGCAGGCACCTACGGATTAACGGTTACAGATATAAACGGTTGTATCACAAGCGGTTCTGAAACGGTTGTTCAGTCGCCGAGCCTCATGGTCACCGTCGTCGATATCGATATCACTTGTTTTGGACTGACCAACGGCTCGGCAACGGCTAACGTAGTAGGCGGCACGCCTCCATTTTCTTTCACATGGAGCAACGGCGGCAGCGCCGCTACTATCAACAACCTGGCGCCAGGTACGTATTCCGTGACGGTAAACGACTCCGCAGGTTGTTCAGGTACTGCTTCCGGGACAATCACTCAGCCAACCCAGCTTACGCTGACCACTACGGATACCGACGTGGCTTGTTTTGGCGGAGCGAACGGTACCGCTTCCTGTATTGCAAACGGAGGCACGCCTCCTTATTCTTTTGTCTGGAGCAACGGCGCATTGAATCCGAGCATAAGCGGCCTGGCGGCAGGTTCTTATACCGTAACAGCTACCGACGCCAAGGGCTGTACGCAAACCGCTACAGTGACAATCACGCAACCACCGGCGCTGCAAGTGACTACCACTCCGTTGACCAGCACCTGCCAGGGCGGAACCAGTGGTTCTGCATCGGTTAGCGCCAATGGCGGCACTCCGCCGTATTCTTTCAACTGGAGCAACGGCCAGACATCGTCTACGGCTACGGGCTTGGGAGGTGGTTCGCATTCCGTGACCGTCACCGACTCAAACGGTTGTTCTTCCACTTCTACTGTTAACGTCTCGACTTTCGCGCAACCCTCCTGTACGGTTACGATTACCCAGCCTATCACGGATTATGTAAACGGCAACGGTCAGGCGACCTGCACGGCCAGCGGCGGCACACCTCCGTATTCGTTTGCATGGAGTAACGGCCAGAATACGCCTTTAGCAATCAACCTTAATTCTGGAACGTATACGGTAACGGTTACCGATGCCAACGGTTGTACTACCACCTGCTCGGTTACCTTCGGTTTGCCGGCGCTGATCGGCGACTTTGTGTGGCTGGATATCGACCGCGACGGCATCCAGGATCCGGGCGAAGTGGGTATTCCCAATGTAACGGTATATGTATCTGGTACAGCTGAAAACACGCCTTATGCCGATACTACGGTCACCAATGCCAACGGTCTTTACTACTTCGAGGTACCTCCGGGCACCTACAAGGTAACCTTCACCGTGCCCAGCGCCACCTTTACCCCGTCGCCCCGGGATGCAGGCAGCAACGACGCAGTGGACAGCGACGGGGATTTGATCATGTTGATGACCGATCTGTTTACCATCTCAGCCGGTGAAATAGACCTTACCTTTGACCAGGGCTTTTATCCTCCCTGCCAAAACGTGACCGACCCCGGCATTATCGGCTATGATCAGGTACTCTGCGGACCGGGTAATGTTCCCAATCCGATTATCAGCGTTGAAGACCCCTCTGGCGGTTATGGCGAACTGCAATACCTCTGGATGATGAGTACCCAGCCGGGCCCCTTTAACGCCCAAACCTGGCAGCCCATACCCAACTCTAATACGCCGTATCTCATTTTAGGGCCGGTTTATCAAACCACTTATTATACGCGTTGCGTGCGCCGCGACAGCTGCACTACGTATATCGAGCCGAGCCCCGTGGCCATCATAGTGGATGACGTGGCGGTAGCCAATATTACCGGAAATTCTTTTGCCTGCACCAACCTGTCGACTAACTTCTCCGTCAGCGGCAATACTCCCAACCCGCAGGTACAATGGACACTGGCCCCCGGTATTGTAGCCGAAACGCCTCTCAACCAGGCTAATATAACGGTGCATTTTACCTCGTTCGGTACCTTCACACTTTTTGCATCGGTTACGGAAAATGGATGTACGGCTACTAATTTCAAAACAGTAACTGTTTCCAACTGCTTCAGTTCGCTGAGTATCGACGTCAATGTAATGAACCAGCAGATGCGCTCGATAAGCGTGCACTGGGCTGTACCTGAATTGACGGATATGGTGCATTATATCGTGGAGCGCTCTGCCGACGGTATTGATTTCAGCCCGATTGCCGATGTTACTGATCCGGTGGAAACTACGGGTATGATGAATCACTTCGAATACCTCGACGTGGCCCACAAACTCGGCAGAACCTACTACCGCGTCAGGGCCGAGCGAAGCGTCGGCGAACCGATATACTCCAATATCGCATCGGCGGTTATTTACGGCAACTCGGAATTGGCGTTGTATTACCCTAACCCGGTAGACAACGAACTCACCATTGAGCTGTTTGAAACTTTCAATGAAGAGGTACACGTTGAACTGACCAACGCACACGGGGCTATGTTATATAAAACTAAAGCGCCCGCGAATGCCGAGCGAGTGATGATCAATTTTGCCGAATATCCTTCTGGCACTTATTTTGTACGGTTGAAGTACGGCAAAACGGATGTGAAAACGCTCAAGATATTGAAGAGGTGACAAGGTGACAAGGTGACAGGGTGACAGGGTGATATTAATTATTAACCACCCTGTCACCTTGTCACCCTGTCACCAAAAAATAATTGTGGATTGGGATCGAAGAGGCTGCCTCCTTGTGGATGTGCAGCCTCTTCTCTTTATAGTTAATTATGGTTTAATGTTAACTTAATGTAAATTTAGAGTTAATTAAATGTTGACATTGTCCTTTTTTTGGGGTAACTTTGTATACCAGGCATAAAGCTTAGGAATATAAAGCATACTGGTATAATGAAATGGACGACCATCCTTCTTGCTTATTTAATCACCACCACTTGGGGGCAACAACCCCAGCCGGTATTGTGGTTGGGGTTAGAGAAGGAGGTAGTGTCGGCGTCTAAAGCAGGATTAGAGGAAGAAGCAAAAGCCCTGGAGATTACATTTCAACTCGACGGCGGTCTGATACTCATAGATGGGGCCATACAAGGAGAACAGGGTAGTTTTATCTTCGATACAGGGTCTCCCGTCTTACTGGTCAATGATCCCTCCCGAACTGGCGTTGACGAAGTGTTTTCGATTGGTCTTCATCAGTTGAAAACGATGCACAAAGTGACCGTCACTGATCTGTCGTGGGCGGGTTTTGACTTTCAATCGCAGGAAGCCTATGCTACCGACCTCCAGCATCTGGAAGATCTTACTCAAAAGAATATTTTGGGTATAATTGGTTTTGAAGGCCTTCAGGCATACGAAATTCAATTTGATTTAAAGCAAAAAGTAATGCGTTTCAGGCCTGGTGGCCGTGATTACACCGACCACGCCCGTATGGTTAAAGCGCCGTTCGAAATGGCGGGCCATTTGCCGGTAATCACCATGACCTTGGGTGGAAAAAAAATCAGGTTTGGTCTCGATTCAGGAGCTTCAGTGAATGTAATAGACGAAAAAACAGCCCGAGCAAATAAAAAATGGATGACTGATCTGTACCAGGAAGTGTTAATCAACGATATTAATAAAAACACTTCTCAGGTAAAACGCGTAAGTACTTCGCATTTGCAATTACAAGATGTACTGGAGGGCGAAATGGCCTTTTGCGTGTTGGATCTCGCCCCCGTCAGTGAAATTGCCGACATGCCTATCGACGGCCTATTGGGCCTGCCATTTTTCAGAAATTATTCGATCACCATCGATTTTAAAGGACAAGCGCTTTATTTTTTTAGGAATTGATAAGAAACTAAACCCTATCGCTAAACTGCGAATGCACTAAACCTTTCTAAACCTTACCGGAATTGTAATTCAAATCTTAATCCAATGTTAAATTATCGTTTACAAACGGTCTCAAACTTAATGCAAAGTTAAACCGCTTTCTTCCTGCCCCTGAGCGGTTCGCGTTAATTTTGCGGTGAATTTTTATTGACAAATTCGATTATCTGAGCAAGTGTCAATTTCATTCACTCAAATTAACTCCATGTATTCACAGCGACTTTGTTTTGCAACTTTTTTTAGCCTTATTTCACTCTTTTTTACTCAAATTTTCGCCCAGAAAAGCACGCTCAGCGGCATTATGACCGATGAAGTTACTGCCGAGCCGTTAATAGGCGCTTCTATTTCCTATATGCAGGATGGAAGCCCCGTCGGCACAGTATCCGACTGGGACGGCTCCTACCTGCTTGAAAATATACCGGCAGGCGCTGTTCAGTTTATAGTCCGATATACAGGTTATCAACCCGATACCTTGAATTTGACGTTCACTGCCGGCGAACAAAAACAGGCCGAAATCAAACTCGCCACTGCGGTCGAAACGCTTGCAGGCGTTTTGGTGGTAGGCAAAGTAGACCGCAGCGCCGCAGCCGCCCTGCAATTGTTGCAGCAACGCAGTCCTGCAATGCTCACGGGTATTGCCAGCCGCGACATCGAACGCAGCCCCGACCGTACTACGGGCGATGTGCTTAAACGCGTAAGCGGTACCACCGTTCAGGATAATAAGTTTGTCATCGTGCGGGGGCTTGCCGACCGTTATAATACCGCCCTGCTCAACGGGTTGTACTTGCCATCGACTGAGCCCGATCGCAAGGCTTTTGCGTTCGACCTTTTCCCCTCTGCGATGGTCTCCAATTTGTTGATATTCAAAACCGCTACGCCCGACCTGCCCGGAGAATTCGCCGGCGGCGTGGTGCAGGTGAATACCAAAGAAGTACCCGACGAGCCTTTCTTTAAAATAGCTCTGGGCACGAGTTACAATTCGCAATCTACATTTGAGCCCTACCAATTTTATAGCGGCAGCAAAACGGACATACTGGGTTATGACAACGGCAGCCGCGACCTGCCCACCGGCGTTACAAAGGAAGGTTTGACCAATATCGATACCCGTTACGACGTATCCAGGCTCGTGAAGAACGACTGGCAGGTTAACTCCTACGAATCCATGCGCCCCGGCCTGAACATGCAGTTGTCTGGCGCGACAAGAGTAGGCCGCAACTTCGGCGTAATGGGCGCATTTACCTACAACAACACGCCGCGTATCGTCAACCACGTGCGCGCCGATTACAACGTAGGCCCCAACCTCCCGGAGAACCAATTGTACAAAAACCAGGATACCCAATACAGAAAAGACGTGTCGATGGGTGGTATGCTCAATTTGACATACAAAGTCTCAGACAATTTCAAGATTGGCTTGAATAACCTGGTGAGTTTCGACGGGCAGGACCAGTTTGTATTTCGCTTTGGCGAAGAATACGAGCAACAGCGTTTTACCAACGCCTATTCCTTCTGGTACGAAAGCACGCGCCTCGTCATCAATCAATTGATTACCGAATCGGACCTCAACGGCAAGGGCCTGAAACTGAAGGCCGCCGTTTCTTACAATAATATCTACCGGAATACCCCCTCGCTGCGTCGTATGACCTATACCCGTACCTTCGACGCAGAAGAAGGACAGGGCTTTGACGCTTACATTCCGTTCAGCGCTGCGCCGTCGCCCAACTACGCCGGGCGTTTTTATTCTGCTCAGACAGAAGAGTCGATCAACGGCAATGTGGATTTGAAAATCCCTTACCGTATCGGCGCCAGCGAAAACCAGATTAAAATAGGCGCTTTCGGTGAAAATCGCGACCGCGCTTTTGATGCACGCGTGTTGGGTTATACCGTTGCCCGCAACAACAAATTTGATTACAACCTGCTCAAGTTGCCTATCCAATCTTTATTTGAAGAAGAAAACATCAGCGAATCCGGATTTGTGCTTCGCGAATCAACCAACCCCAACGACTCTTACGAAGCAGGAGGAAAAACGATAGGCGGTTACGCTATGGTGGAGCAAATGATCGGTACTAAACTGCGCGTCATTGCCGGCGCCCGGGTAGAAAATTTCAGCCAAAGCCTCCTCACATCGACTTTCGGAGGTATGCCCATCGACTTTGAACGCGAAGTAACCGACGTATTGCCCTCGTTGAATTTGTCGTATGCGCTTACCGAAAAATCAAACCTGCGATTTGCGGCTTCGCAAACCGTGTCCAGGCCTAATTTCCGCGAACTGGCGCCGTTTTCATTCTATGATTTTAACTTGTCGCTGGCTGTAATCGGTAATCCCGACCTGGAGAGGGCCAAAATCACGAATTTGGACCTTAAATACGAACTGTTCGCCAGCGCCGGAGAAGCTATTTCGATCTCTACTTTTTACAAATATTTCCAAAACCCGATCGAACAATTCTACGAAGTATTGGGTAGCGGTACCCGTAATATTAATTTTAAAAACGCCAAACAAGCAGTTAACTACGGCGCCGAACTCGAATTTCGCATGAAACTGGGCAGAGTTGCCGATGTATTGAGCAATTTCTATGTGTTCGCCAATCTGGCATACATCAGCTCTGAAATCGACGTATCAGTAGACCCCAGCACACAACTCAACGGCAACAGGCCCCTGCAGGGCCAATCGCCCTACATCCTCAACGGCGGTATTGCATACAGCAACCCCACGATAGGATTTGACGCCACGGTATTGTTTAACCGAATTGGCCGCCGCATCTGGCTGGTAGGTTCTAACTCTTACCTCGATACTTATGAAAATCCGCGCAACCTGTTCGACCTGCAATTTGCCAAACGCGTATTCAAAAACGGCGAGATAAAGCTGAATATCTCCGATATCCTGAACAACGAGTTTGTGTACTATCAGGATCAAAACGACAATGGCAAATACGACAAAGTTGAAGATACCAAAATTTTGAGCTCAAAGGTAGGTACCAATGTATCTATGACGCTTTCCTATAAATTTTAAACCCTGCGCCGGGTATTCCTGGAAATGGAATTCCCGGCACTGTTTTTTCTCTCGCGACTTTTTTCTAAGCAGGACTGATAAACCTCGACAGCTCGCATTTGCACGCGACACTGGATTGAATTGCTTATTTCAAAAGCCATTTATTTATTAAAAATTACCCTTATGAGGTTGTTATTTACCATCTTGTTTTGCTTGTTAACAAGCGCAATAACGCTTCAGGCACAATCGGTTGTGACCATTAGTTCTAATATCACGACCAACACGACCTGGACCAGCAACAACATCTACTTGTTGTCGGGCCCCAGCTTTATTTATGTAACCAACAATGCCACGCTGACAATCGAAGCAGGTACCCTTATTAAAGGCAATCCTTCCGCACTTGTCATTACGCGTGGCGCAAAAATTATTGCCGACGGCACTAAAACCCGCCCCATTGTATTTACATCCAGTCAGCCGGCCGGACAGCGTGCCGCTGGTGACTGGGGTGGACTTGCTCTGCTCGGTCGCGCACCAATTAACGTGCCCGGTGGTGAATCCACGCTTGAAGGCGGCCTTGATCCTGATCTTGGCAAATACGGCGGCGGCGCCACCCCCGATCCCAACGACAACTCGGGCGTGTTGCGCTATGTGCGTATCGAATTTGCCGGTATCGCCTTCCAGCCCAACAACGAAATCAACTCGCTAACAATGGGCGGCGTGGGTGCAGGTACACTCATAGATCACGTACAGACCAGCTTCGGCGGTGACGATGCATTTGAATGGTTTGGCGGCACTGTAAACGGCAAGTTTCTCGTTGCATACAAAACCGTAGACGACATATTTGACACTGACTTCGGCTATGTGGGTAAAAACCAGTTTGTACTGGGTATCAGCGATCCCAACGTGGCTGACATCTCGGGCTCTAACGGTTTTGAATCGGACAACGACGGCACAGGTACAACCAACACGCCGCTCACTGATCCGAAGTTTGTCAACCTGTCGATCTTCGGTCCACTACAAACGCCGAATACCACGATCAACAGCAACTTCCGCCGTGGCGCTCACCTGCGTCGCAGTACCTCACTCGATATCTACAATTCTGCCATTGTAGGTTTCCCCACTGCCTTGCGCCTGGAGAGCAGCAACAGCGTCAATGCTTTCCTGAATGGCGACCTCGACCTGAGCGCCAACATCTGGAATGGTACTATTGACTCTACTACCACTACCTACCAAGACGTACTAACTCAACTGAACGCATCCAACAACACCGTTGTGAACGGTCCGGCGGATTTGTTGGTAGCAAATCCCTATTCTACTTCAAACCCTGATTTCCGTCCGCAACCCGGCTCACCACTGCTCGGCGGCGCCGATGCAGGTATATACTCCGATCCATTTTATACTTCGGCGACCTATCGCGGAGCGTTCGGCCCCAACAGCGATTGGGAGAAATGCTGGACGGAATGGGACCCGGAAAATGCCGATTATAGCACGGCGCCGGTCGACTATGTAGCTGCTTACAGCGCATTCACCAGCCAGGTAAACAACAATATTGTCAGCTTTGCCGCTCCTGCAGGCGCCGGCTTGGCCTATGCCTGGGATTTCGGCGATTTCACCACTTCCACCCAGGCTAATCCGCAGCATGTATATCAGGCTTTGGGCACCTACAACGTGAGCCTGTTGATCACTACCGCTCGTGGTTGTTCAAAAACGATCGCCGGCACAGTAACAATTACCTCGGGTACCCCCGAAATTGCCGTTAACGGCGACATTACGACCAATACGACCTGGACCAGCAACAATATCTACCGTCTCACCGGTGCCGCTTGTATCTACGTGCGCAATAATTCCACGTTGACCATTCAGCCCGGTACTATCATCAAAGGCGACCCCTCTGCACTTGTTATCACCAGAGGCTCCAAGATCATCGCTGACGGTACAGCAGAACAGCCTATCGTATTCACATCTGCACAGCCTGCAGGTCAACGCGCTGCCGGTGACTGGGGCGGTTTGATCATCCTGGGCAATGCGCCCATCAACACGCCCGGCGGTTCTTCGGTAGTAGAAGGCGGCTGCGATCCCACTTTGGCTACTTACGGCGGTACTAATGCTGCCGACAACTCGGGTATCCTTCGCTACGTTCGCGTTGAATTTGCCGGTATTGCCTTCCAGCCCAACAACGAATTGAATTCGTTTACTTTTGGCGGCGTAGGTAGCGGCACGGTTATTGAACACGTACAATCGAGCTTTGGCGGCGACGACGCCCTCGAATGGTTCGGCGGTACGGTTAACGGCAAATGGGTAATCGCCTACAAAACGGTTGACGACATGTTCGACACCGACTTCGGCTACCAGGGCAAAAACCAGTTTGTACTGGGTATCAGCGATCCCAACATCGCCGACATCTCGGGCTCTAACGGTTTTGAATCTGATAATGACGGCACGGGTACCACCAATACACCGCTGACCGATCCTAAATTCGTAAACCTGTCGATCTTCGGTCCCAAGCAGACGGCTAACACCACCATCAACAGCAACTTCCGCCGCGGCGCACATATTCGCCGCAGCTCTTCGCACGATATCTATAACTCGGCTATCGTAGGTTTCCCCACGGCCCTACGCCTGGAAAGCAGCAATAGCATCACGGCATTCCTGAACGGAGACCTCGATCTGAGCGCCAATATCTGGAGCGGTACGATCGACTCTACTAGCACAAACTATCAGGCAGTACTTACACAGCTTACTGCTTCTAACAACACCCTGGTATCCGGCCCTGCCGATTTGTTGGTGGGTGATCCGTATACAATCGACAACCCGGATTTCCGTCCGCAAGCCGGCTCTCCGCTGCTCAGCGGCGCCGATGCGAGCATCTATGCCGACAACTTCTTTACGACGGTTGATTATCGCGGCGCTTTCGGTGCTGACAGCAACTGGGAAAAGTGCTGGACGGAGTGGGATCCCAACAACGCGGATTACAGCATTTCGCCGCTCAACTACTTTACCAACCGCCCCGATGCTTTTAACTTCTCACAAAGCGGCGGCCTTGTGGTTTTTGCAGCTCCTGCCGGCGATTTTAGCTACAATTGGGATTTCGGCTTGCCCGGCGATGGCGACGTATCTACGGTAGCTAATCCTATATTCACGTATGAAGAATCGGGTCAGTTTACGGTAACGCTTACGGTAACCAACGGCCGCGGTTGTTCAACCGAAATCACCGAGACGCTTGACATCGTAACAGGCGTTAAAGACATCGAAGGTCTCAGCTACATGAACGTATTCCCGAACCCCACTTCGGGCGATGCTACGCTGGACTTCTATTTGAATGAAAGCCTGTACGGCGAAGTGGCTATGTTTGACATCACGGGCCGCCTGGTCTTCCGCCTCGATCAGCAATTCGAGCTCGGCCAAAACCAGCTTACGCTGCCTACCAACAACGTAGCCAACGGCATTTACATGATTCGTTTGATGGCTGAATATGGTGTAAAAACCCTGAAGCTGCGCGTATCGAAATAATATTGATATTCGATCTCTCTGATCAAGACGGCTGGGTGGCTTTGCTGCCCGGCCGTCTGTGTTTGGGGGGGTGACGTACCAGGAAAGTCTGAGATGGTGACGGCCTTGTAATGGGGCAATGGTGGTGACGTCCCGGGACCATCCTAGGTGGTGACAGCTGGGGAGTAGAGACGCAAAATTTTGCGTCTCTACGTTCCCCGAAACAATATCCGGTATTCCTTTGAAATGGGTTCCTTCTCGTAATACACCCGTTCCAGGAAAAGGCCGCTGGGCGGCGCCGTATATTGGGCAGGAGCATTTGTCGGTTGCGCCAGAAAGCTGCGGACATCCTCCTTGCTCAGATTACCGCGGCCCACCTCTACCAGTACGCCGACGATGCGCCGTACCATCTTCCACAAAAAGTGAGAGCCTATCACGTGAATAACCAGCATATCGCCATCTTCGTGGATTTGCAGGTGCTGTAATACCACAATCGTCGATTTCTCGTTGGGGTCCTCGTTTGAAAAAGACTGAAAATCTTTTTTTCCTATAAAAAGCGGGCAGGCTTCCTGCATCGCTTTCACATCCAGTTCGTCCTTAATCCACCACATATAGCGTTTGCCGAAGGCGTGGCGCCGGCGGCTGATCACGTATACATAGCTGCGGGCCACCGCGTCGAAGCGGGCGTGAAAGCGTGGATTTGCCTTCTCCACGTGCAGAATATTCACATCGTGGGGCAACTCGTCGTTGAGTTTCATGCGGACGACCGAAGGTGTCAGCTTCGTGTCCACTTCGAGGTGGGCCACCTGGGCCAGGGCGTGCACTCCTGTATCGGTGCGGCCCGCGCCATATACATCGAGGCGCTCGGTCTGGAATACTTTACGGGCGGCGCCTACCACTTCTCCCATTACACTGCGCTCTTCGCGCTGGATTTGCCAGCCGCTGTAGCGCGACCCGTCGTATTCGAGGGTAAGTTTGAATTTTGCCATGCAGTGATTTACTTTCGCACTGCAATGATAAGCATTTTGCACTTATGCAATTATAGCTCGCACCGCCAAGTTTTGGGCATGACTTAAGCTCGGGGGCGAGCTATAATACCGCAAAGCCGGAAAAGTTATGACTATAACTTGACGGTGTGCGGTATAGTTTGTATCTTTGTGCCCGCCATAAAGGCCTATTTTTCTTACCATATTTGGCCCCATAGTACAACGGATAGTATGTAGGTTTCCGGAACCTAAGATCCAGGTTCGATTCCTGGTGGGGCTACTTTTCCGACTTTACGACTGTAGGACTGTACGACTTTACGACTGTACGACTGTCAGTTGAGCAGGCCAGGGCCTGCAGCCGTAAGGCAAAGGCACTGGTCCCGATAGGACAAAAAAATCCGTCAGGATTTTGCGGGCCTATCGGGGTTCGATTCCTGGTGGGGCTACTTTTCCGACTTTACGACTGTAGGACTGTACGACTTTACGACTGTACGACTGTCAGTTGAGCAGGCCAGGGCCTGCAGCCGTAAGGCAAAGGCACTGGTCCCGATAGGACAAAAAATCCGCCAGGATTTTGCAGGACTATCGGGGTTCGATTCCTGGTGGGGCTACTTTTGAGACTTTACGACTTTACGACTGTGCGACCTTTACGACTCGTAGTGGAAGTCCTTTGAGCAGGCCAGGGCCTGCAGCCGTAAGGCAAAGGCACTGGTCCCGATAAGACAAAAAATCCGCCAGGATTTTGCAGGACTATCGGGGTTCGATTCCTGGTGGGGCTACTTTTTGGACTATTAGACGATATTTTTTTTACCACAGAGGTACACAGAGTTTCCACGGAGTTCCACTGAGCTAGATTTTGACTCCGTGAAACTCCGTGGTTAAATAATTGGTTTAA
>JAEUUQ010000166.1 GCA_016787505.1 Saprospiraceae bacterium
GCCGTCGCAGTTGGCGTAGGCAGCGGCGTAACTACAACGGTAACTGATGCGGTACCGGTGCAGCCGTTATTGGTTACCGTTACCGTATAGGTTGTAGTAGTGGCAGGCGAAACGGCAATGGTGGCGCCGGATTGGCCTGAGCTCCATTGATATGTGCCGCCGCCGGTGGCAGTGAGGACGCTGGTTTGTCCGGCACAAATAGACGCCGGACTTGCCGTAGCGGTAGGTGTGGGCAGCGGATTTACGGTTACCGTCACATCGGCGGTAGCGGAACAGCCATTAGCGGTCACAGTTACCTGATACGCCGTGGTAAATTGAGGTGTCACCGTAAGGATGGCGCCGGATTGTCCGGTATTCCATTGATAAGTGCCGCCACCCGTGGCAGTGAGGGTACTGGTTTGTCCGGCACAAATAGACGCCGGGTTGGCCGTGGCAGTGGGGTTGGGCAAGGGGTTTACAGTTACCGTAACGCTGCCTGTGCCGGTACAGCCGTTATTGGTGGCAGTCACCTGATAGGTTGTCGTAGACAGTGGAGTAACAAGAATAGCCGGACCGGATTGCCCCGTGCTCCATTGATAAGTACCGCCGCCGGTAGCGGTTAGCGTACTGGTTTGCCCCAAGCAAATAGACGTTGGACTTGCTGTAGCGATAGCTGTGGGTAGCGGATTAACCGTCACTGTTACGCTGGCTGTGCCTGTACAGCCGTTATTGGTCACCGTCACCGTATAAGTGGTGGTAGCGACCGGAGAAACAGTAATGGTGGCGCCCGATTGGCCCGAACTCCAGGCGTAAGTGCCGCCCCCCGTGGCTGTTAGCGTGCTGGATTGCCCGGCACAAATAGCGGCTGGGCTGGCTGTAGCCGTAGCGCTGAGATTATTTTCGACGTTTACAGTGACCATAGCCTCATCGGTACAGCCGTTATTGGTAACGGTCACAGAATAGGTAGTCGTTGCGATTGGGTTTACCGAAATAGATGCGCTGCTTTGTCCGGTATTCCAGGCGTAAGTGCCACCGCCGGTTGCTGTCAAAGTAGAAGTAAGACCCGGACAAATTGTTGCCGGTATGGCGGAGGCGGAGGCAGTAGCTGAATTAACCGTTACCGTCACATCGGCGGTACCGGTGCAGCCGTTATTGGTTACCGTTACGGTATAGGTGGTAGTTGAAGCGGGAGAAACCTGTATGGGAGATCCGAATTGCCCGCCGTTCCATTGATACGTCCCACCACCCGTGGCTGTTAGTGTGCTGGCTTGCCCAGCACAAATATTGGGGGGCTCGGCTGTAGCCGCCGGCATCGGCAGCGGGTTTACGGTCACTGTTACATCTGTAGTGGCAGTACAACCATTATTGGTAACGGTTACGGTATAAGTAGTCGTAGCGGTGGGCGATACATTAATCGTAGCGCCTGTTTGGCCCGAACTCCAGGCGTAAGTGCCGCCACCCGTAGCAGTCAATGTGCTGGTTTGCCCGGCACATATTGTCGCTGGGCTGGCCGTGGCTGTCGGTGTGGGCAAAGGATTGACATTCACCGTCACATTTGCGGTAGCTGAACAACCGTTATTGGTTACCGTCACGGTATATGAAGTAGTGGAGGTGGGCGATACTGTAATCGTAGCGCCGTTTTGTCCACTGCTCCACTGGTATGTGCCGCCGCCGGCAGCGGTTAGCGTACTGGATTGCCCGGCACAAATGGTAGCAGGATCTGCTGAGGCAGTGGGTGTAGGCAAAGGGTTCACATTGACCGTCACGGTGGCGGTAGCGGTACAGCCGTTGTTGGTCACAGTCACGGTATAAGTGGTAGTCGAAGAAGGCATCACGGTCACAGAAGCTCCGATTTGTCCATCGCTCCACAAATAAGTACCGCCGCCGGTGGCGGTTAGCGTGCTTGCTTGCCCGGCACAAATGGTAGAGGGGTTGGCAGCCGCTGTTGCCGAGGGGGGCGGAGTCACATTTACGGTTACATCGGCGGTACCTGTACAGCCGTTATTGGTCACCGTCACGGTATAAGTAGTGGTAGTAGTTGGTGACACCGATACAGGCGAGCCCATTTGGCCGGTGCTCCAGGCGTAAGTGCCGCCGCCGGTAGCGGTCAGCGTGCTGGCTTGCCCGACACATACTGTTTGGGGGCCGGCTGTGGCCGTTGCTGTGAGACTGGGATCCACAGTGACCGTTACGGTGCCGGTACCAGTACAGCCGTTATTGGTAGCCGTTACCGAATAGGTAGTTGTGGTGGTAGGCGCCACAGTGATGGAAGCTCCTGACTGGCCGGTACTCCAGCTATAAGTATCTCCACCTGAGGCGGTTAACACGGAACTTTGACCTGGGCAAACGGTACTTGGACTTGCAGTAACAGTGGGCGTTAATATTGCGCCGACGGTTACGGTTACTTGTTCTACGTCTACGCAGCTATTATTGGTAACCGTTACCGAATAAGTAGTAGTAGCCGCGGGGGTTACCGTAATAGAAGCGCCGGTTTCTCCGGTGCTCCATTGATAGGTTCCGCCGCCAGTAGCCGTCAACACAGAAGACAGTCCGGGGCAAACCGTGGAGGGGCTTGCGGACACACTTGCCACGGTTGAAATGACATTTACCATGACGGAAGCTACATCGGTACAGCCGTTGCTATCGGTGACGGTGACGGAGAAAGTGGTGTTGGTACCGATTGCCACGCTGAAAGTAGCGGTTGTTTGCCCGGAACTCCATTGGTAAGTGCCGCCGCCTGTGGCAGTCAATTGGACGGGGTTTCCTGCACATAGGGTTGCGGGGTTGGCCGTGGCGGTGGCGGTAACTGTGTTCACCGTTACGGTTACATCTGCTTCGTCGGTACAGCCGTTATTAGTGACAGTGACGGTATAGGTAGTAGTTGCCGTAGGCGCCACGGTTATCGATGCGCCTATTTGTCCGGTACTCCAGGCATAGGAGCCGCCACCCGTAGCAGTAAGGGTGCTAGTCTCTCCTTCGCATACCGCTGTTGGGCTAGCCGAAGCCTGTGCGGTGACTGTATTTACGTTGACGGTCACATTGGCTACACCTGAACAACCTCCATTTGTTACTGTGACGGTATAAGTTGTTGTGGCTGTGGGGTTCACTGTAATAGTCGCCCCGGATTGGCCGGTACTCCAGGCATAGGTGCCGCCGCCGGTAGCCGTGAGCATGCTGGCAACCCCGGAACAGACCGTACTGGGGCTAGCTGTTGCTGTTGCGGTCACTGAATTGACGTTCACCGTAACGGTAGCCACGTCTGTACAGCCGTTATTGGTCACCGTGACGGAAAAAGTAGTCGTTGTGCCGACTACCACGGGGACAGTGGCGCCGGTTTGCCCTGTACTCCACAAGTAGGTACCCCCACCGGTGGCGGTTAGCATACTGACTTGCCCGCTACAAACCGTACTTGGGTTGGCCGTGGCCGTGGCGGTAACCGAATTTACTGTTACGGTCACGTTGGCCACATCCGTACAGCCGTTATTGGTGACGGTGACGGAATAGGTGGTTGTGCCGGTAGGCGCTACTGTTATCGAGGCGCCGCTTTGTCCGGTGCTCCAGGCGTAAGTGCCGCCGCCGGTAGCCGTGAGCGTGCTTGTCGCTCCATCGCAAATTGCTGCAGGGCTTGCCGTAGCCTGGCCATTGACAACGGTCACGTTTACGGTCACATTAGCTACATCGGTACAGCCGTTATTAGTTACCGTAACAGAATAAGTCGTAGATGTTGAAGGACTCACGGTAATGCTTGCGCCGGTTTGCCCGGTACTCCACGCATAGGTGCCGCCTCCGGTAGCGGTCAATACAGATGAGCCGCCTTCGCAAATCACTGACGGGGCTGCCGATGCAGTAGCCGTGGCGGAATTAACCGTCACGGTCAGGCTTGCCACATCTGTACAGCCGTTGCTAGTCACCGTCACTGTGTAGGTAGTGGTGGCGGCAGGAGAAATGCTGATAGTTGATCCGGTTTGTCCTGTGCTCCAGGCATAGGTGCCGCCGCCGGAGGCGACCAGGTTGGTTGAACTACCCAAGCAAATTGGATTGGCGCCGGCGGTGATATTGGCGGTTACGGTATTAACCACCACATTTACAACGGCATCATCGGTACAGCCATTATTGGTCACCGTTACGGTGTAAGCCGTGGTAGCGGTAGGGGTTACGATTATGGAAGCGCCGGTTTCTCCCGTACTCCAGGCATAGGTACCCCCGCCGCTGGCTGTGAGGGTAGCAAACTGGCCTTCACAGATAGGATTGGGGTTGGCGACAGCCGAGGCATTGACGACATTGACGGTTACGGTCACGTTAGCCACGTCGGTACAGCCGTTGTTAGTGACAGTCACGGTATAGGTGGTAGTGGCTGTGGGGTTTACAGTGATAGTGGCGCCGGATTGCCCGGTATTCCAAGCATAGGTGCCGCCTCCAGTGGCTGTTAACTGCACCGGGTCGCCCGAACAAGCGACGCTGGGGCTGGCTGTCGCCGATGCGGTCACAGTATTAATCGTCACGGTCACGTTGGCCACGTCGGTACAGCCGTTATTGGTGACGGTCACCGAATAGGTAGTGGTGGCTGTGGGGTTTACAGTGATAGTGGCGCCAGATTGGCCGGTACTCCAGGCATAGGTACCGCCGCCGCCGGCCGTGAGCTGCACGGGGTCGCCGGAACAAGAAACGCTGGGGTTTGCTGTAGCCGTAGCGGTGACCGTGTTGATATTAACGGTTACACTGGCTTCATCGGTGCACCCGTTGTTGGTCACGGTAACGGTGTAAGTAGTGGTAGCGGCGGGATTAACGGTGACGGTCGCCCCGCTTTGCCCCGTACTCCAAGCATAAGTGCCTCCGCCGGTGGCTGTCAGGGTACTGGCGTCACCCACGCAAATGGTTGCGGGACTGGCGGTTGCCGATGCAGTTACGGTGTTGACGTTTACGGTAATATTGGCAGTCGCGGCGCAACCGCCGTTGCTCACCGTTACCGAATAATTGGAAGTAGACGTCGGCGATACCGTAATCGAAGCGCCCGTTTGGCCTGTGCTCCATGTGTAGGTGCCGCCACCCGTAGCTGTCAGCGTGCTGGATTGCCCTACACAAATAGTACTGGGGCTTGCCGTAATATTGGCTATCGGCGGCGAACTAGGGTTGATGGTAGCAGATGCTTCGTCGGTACATCCCCCGTCTAATTGTGTGACCGTCACCGAATACGTACCAGGCGCCAGGTTCAAGGCGGATGGGCCGGAGAAAGAAGGAGGGTTCCAGGCATATGTATATCCCGCTCCTGCCGGAGATACAATTATTCCGCCATTATTTTGACCACAGGAGGTCTGCGCTACATTTAGAGAAACTGTTAAAGGTGAACTTGGGTTAAGGGTAACGCTGACGTCGTCCATACACCCTGTTGCAGTTTCGGTTACGGTTACCGTATACGACCCGGGGGCCAGGCTAATCGGGTTAGCGCCGCCAACTATAGGCGGATTCCAGGCATAGGTATAGCCCGGACCGGCGGGGGTCACGCTGATAGAGCCGTTACTATAAGCGCAGGTAGGTTGGGTAGGGGTGGCAGTAGCTACTAGCGGCGAACTGGGGTTAAGAGTGACCGAAGCGTTGGCCATACACCCGCTTGCCGTTTCTGTAACCGTAACGGAATAAAACCCCGGCCCGAGATTAGTAACACTAGAACCGCTAAGTGAACCCGGATTCCAGGTATAGGTATAACCGGCTCCAGCGGGCGAAACGCTTATAGCTCCGTTATTTAACCCGCAACTGGGTTGTGTGGGGGTCATGGTTACGTTAAGCACGGGGCTAGGATTCAGGGTTGCTGAGGCAGTGGCAGTGCAACCGGAAACCGCTTGGGTTACCGTCACGGAATACGTACCCGGCGGCAAATTGGTGGGGTTAGAGCCGCTCACCGAGGGCGGATTCCAAGTGTAAGAATAACCTGGGCCTGAAGGATTCACGCTGATCGAGCCGTTGTTTTGTCCACAAGTAGGCTGGGTAGGCGTGGCGCTTGCCAATATGGGAAGGCTTGGATTGAGTGTTACTGATGCCGTGCCGGTGCAGCCGCCGGCAGTTTGGGTGACCGTGACGGAATACGTGCCGGGCGCCAGATTGGTAGGGTTGGAACCGCTCACCGAGCCTGGATTCCAGGAATAAGTATATCCCGCGCCGGATGGCGTTACGCTGATCGAGCCGTTGTTTTGTCCACAGGTGGGCTGTGTAGCATTAGCACTCACCGTCAGGGTCGTACTGGAATTCAGTGTCACCGAGGCGGTACCGGTACAACCAGTGGAGGTTTGGGTAACCGTGACCGAATACGTACCGGGGGCCAGGTTGGTGGGGTTTGCGCCGCTCACCGAGCCGGGGCTCCAGGCATAAGTATAACCTGCGCCGGAAGGCGATATACTGATGGAGCCGTTGTTCAACGCGCAGGAGGGCTGAGTGGGCGTTGCTGTTACTGTAATGACGCAAGGCAAGCAGCTTCCGTCATCAACGTTTGCGTTGGGGTTGTAATTGGGAGCAAGGGGATTTGTACAGCCGCAGATGATGGGTGATGGAAAATTCAGTGTGATATTTTGAGCCACGCCGGAATCGAGGAAAGCGTGGTCGCCGATACAGATTTGTGCCGAGATATTGCCGGGGGGGCAGGCTGCCCACAAAGAGGCGAAAGAGTTGATACCGGGTGTCCCCACACCACATGCATCGTCGGAAGTAATGCCATAAGTGCCGCCGCCCAGGGCGATGCCGTTTTCGGGATCGGGGCCGCCACCATCGGTAAAGGTAACCAACGAAGGATTGCCTGGAGAACCTATATCATTGGAATTGCCAAAAGGCGAACCACCTGCACAGTTGCCAATAGCCCCAGGGCGTTGCATAACGTTTAATGTGTTGCCGCAGGCGTTGATAAATACATCCAAATCCCCCTGGAAGGTATGCTGAAGCAGCATGGAAACCCCCGTCGGGTAGCCCGTTTGGGCAGGATTAAAGGTGAGCGTTACGCAATAAGCAGTTGCCGGGTTGCCGTTTACGGGCGTAGAAGCATCGGGCAAGGGTATGCTCGGATTGGTACACTGTCCGCCGGCCTGGTTAGTATAGGCAAGCGAAATAACAAATAGACAGCAGATTTGTAGTAGTCTGTTCATAGTTCGGATTCGGCTCAATTAAGTACATAATTCTGCTATTTGGTGAGAGATTATACTTTCCTGCCAAAACTACTCAAAAGATAAAATTTATCTCGTTTTTTTAATGAGATTGTGTTATAAACTGTTGTTTTATTTGGACTTAATTCAATTTGTTCGTTTTTAGTGCTTTATGATGGTGGTTGTGTAGTGCCGTGATCCGGAATTTACCATAACGATATACACTCCATCAGCGAATGGCGAAAAATCGATCTGAAACTCGTTCACGACCTGATTGTTTTCTTTTTCAACATAAAACACCAGCCTTCCCAATGCATCAAAAACCGATGTTTTCACCTGCGTTGGAGTCTCTTCTACCCATTTTAACCGACACAGTCCACTTGTAGGATTGGGAAAAACCAGGAAGGGCTGTAAAGTCTCTTCTACTTCTTGCGGCGTGCTATTGGGAATGCCCGGGCACAGGTTGTCGAGCAAGGCCTGGTATTTGGGCGCAGTAAGCAGGTATGGCGGCTGTATGTCGATGTCGTTGAGTACCCCCCAAGAACCATAGATACTCTCCTGCCGGCCGGCCAGGCTGAAATTGCCAAACAACCGGCTTCCCCACAGGCGAATGGTATCGAGCATATCGTCGTAGAGGTTATAGATTTCAGGGCTGTACTGTGCGTCGTACATGGCCTGCTGATAAGGGTAGCCGATGCCGAATACATTGCCCACGAAGTGCTGGCCGCCCTCGTAGTTGATAATTTGTTTACCAAATAATTTGACGTTGTTGTAGTCCTGCCTCAAAACGGGCCTAAATCCCTGCCACGCACTGCGGGCATTGGCAATGATATCCTGCGGCGTGGAGGCTGCGTTCAATACAGGGTTGCCGGCATCGGAGTGGTCGAGCCCCAGGTAAGAGGTCGGTGAGCCGAAATCCCATTCAGATGGGTCGAGTTGCGAGAGGATCTGCTCGTTGAGGTAGTTAAAGCCGGCCTGAAGGCCCAATACGCGTTTTACCCTCGATTTTCCTGGGCCGAACACCTCGTGCCAGATGCGGAAGGTACGCCCCGCCCTGGCAGCCATGGCGCGCCCGTAGTTGAGGTTGGAAGGGGCCGTTTGCACGTTATAGTGCGCCTGGTCGAAAATCCAGTTCCACACTTCGTTGCTGTATTCGAGGTAGATGCTGAGCGCCGGGTCGAGCTGATCGCGGAAGAGCGAGGCCATCTGAGCTACATAGTTGCTATCGGCGGCATGGGGCACGCAGATCCAGACATCTTTGTGGGTCTGGTTGGCTAATTGGATCATGACCTCATAGGGCACGCCCGTGGGAACCGCATACGTAAAGTAGCCGGAGGAGGACCGGTCTTCCCAATGCACCACCGGGTTGTGATTGGTAGCGCCCCAATCCATAAATCGCAGCGCATTGAAAGGCACTATTTTTTCCAAAAAACCTTCATAAAAAGGCTGGGCTTCGATATCCGCCGTTTCATCGGCCAGGCGCAATAAACGCACATTGCGCACGTGATTGCCGGCTTGCGAGCTATTTATATTAAAAAAAATATTCCCAACCTGATTCACGTCAAATTGTATCCTGCCGGGCGTATTGCCTGTCGTCGTCACCCCGCCGTTTACCACAAGGTTTCCCTCGCCGTCATACAGCAGCACATAAGATTGGCCCGGCGGCAGGTTGGCGCCTTCCGAAGAGATCACAAAGCGCACCTTGTTGGCCACGCCGTTGGCGGATTGCGGGATGTGAGTGGGGTAGCCGGCGGCATCGGTAGCGATTGCGGAGGCATTGCCGTTATCCCAGCAAAAACAGGCATCGTCAAAGGCGATAAAGCCGTTGCGCACGTGTTTCATGAGGTTGCGCATGGGCCGCTCGGGCACCCAATCGGCAAAACCCGACATATTGGTACCGATGGCCATATCGCATAATTCGTGCTGCCAGCCGGCGCAGGTAGCGCTATCTACCGGCACGTGCAGGGTAAACAGATCGTAACAGCCGCTTTCGCCCGAGGCGGTGTAGGTATACAATCCGGCAGCGAGGTTGTGATATTCATTGCCGTTGACGGGCGTCAGTGCTTGGCCTGCCGCGTTGGTCAGCGCAAAAGTGGCGGGGTATTCGTTGATGCGGATAATGCCCGCCGGCGCCGAGCAACTCGCCTGTTGCAGCAACGAAAAACTACTGAGGCAGGAGAATGTATTATTTTCATTTCGTACCAGGATGGTTTGCTGTGTCGTATGTTCCAGTCCGGCCTCGTCGCGCACCGTAAGCCGTGCCGTGAGACTACCCAGTGCGGAGTAGACGTGTTGCAGGTTCTGGCCCGATTCATCAGGCGAGCCGTCGCCGAAATCCCAGCTATACGACAGCGGCCCTCCTTCGGGGTCGTAGCTGCCGGCTGCCGACAGATTGACGCTCAGCGGCGCCTGGCCGTCCGTAGTCGAAGCTTCGATGACGGCCACCGGGGGCAGGTTTACCTCTACGCTGCCGTCGGGGGCGACACAGGCATAAGAGGCTGCCAATCGGAGTTCGTCCACCGTGCCGTTGCCGGGGCTATTGCCGAGATACACTGCCACACTTCGGAACGTCAGCGGCGTGGCGCTCGACTGCGTCAGCGCCGGTGCGGGCGTCGACTGGCCCAGCGTGGCGGGGTTTACGTACAACTCTACCGTCGTATTATTGGCGTCAAACTGGATCTTCAGCGCCAAAAACGCCGCGGCGCCCACCGCCACCGGCACGTCGGATGGGTAATAATTATTGCCGATGCGCAAGGTCCATCGGCGTTCTCCGCCCACATCCGATTGGCCTTCAAAATAGCCGAAAGCGACCTTTTCGGCGGTACAATTATCGCACCAGGGGGTCGTAGAAGCGTGCAGGCTGGTAAATACCGATTGGTTATTATTTTGGTCTTTGCGCAGTAGCGCGCTCATCCACAGCGTACCGCCGGGTTGCGTGCCGATAGCGCTGTTATTTTCAGCCACCCATTCGTCAAATGGCCCGCCGTCGGCGGTATTCAGCCGGCGGCCCGCCGTGAGGTAAGCCCTGCCCCCGAAGGCGTAGTTACCGGCCACCTGTAAATCGCCATACGCAAGTGCGGCGCTGTTCTCGATTTGAAAGCCGGGCAGTATAGCGTCATTGTTTTGCACCAGCCAGGGTTCCAGCCAGCCCGAGCCGCCGTTTTGTCCGTTGAGGGGTTCGCCGGCGGCGTAGTCGAAAGCGTCGTAAGCCTGGTAGATGCAGGGTTGGGCGGTGGCGAGCAGCGGGAGCAGCAGGAGGATCAGGGTACGCATGGGTGTTGGGATTTTGGCTTGGGAAAGATAGGGAATATTGGGCGATTTTGCGACCTTGCTCCGTGGCTTTGGGATTCGCGACGCTTCCAAACAGCCGACCGCCGAGGTTTAAAGCCCACTGGAAGGTTTGAAATTTTGATGATATGACGTATATTGCGATAAGGTGATCAAGACACATTGCTGATTGCGTAGCGGGAATACAGCCGGATTGAGTGTACTCCAGCCATGGTGGCGGTAGTGAAGGAGTTAACTATCAATAAGAAAAAAGAACAATCAAATTTGAAAATATTTCTCCAAGCTTTAAATTTATAAAAAATGAAACCGGTAATTTTAATTTTAAGCCTTATGGTTTTTTGGAGTGTAGATTCCAATTGTCAAGATGAAAAAATGGCAAGTAGCGATGAACTTCAAAAATGGATAAGTTTAGAAAAAGAAGCGACAAGAGCAAAAACCGATGAGATGATTTTAATAGTTATAGTCAAAGTTAAAGACAAATCTAAAAATGAATTTGAGACATGGATAAAAGACGTACTTTATAAGGCATTATACAGCACTGAAAGTGAAATGAAAAAAGCCCAATTGAAGGCCACTCGTTGGTTAGAGCCAGTCGAGCAAAATAAAGATAGCACATGGACTTATAGTTGGATTATGGACCCGATAATTCCGAATACAAATTATGACATTACTACATTTTTAGATAAGGAATATGGAAAAGAACTTGGGAAAAAGCATTGGGAAAAGTATTTGACCTTTATGGCGGAAGAACCTCAATCCATGGTTTTAAAGCAAACAAATTATTAGAGGAAGAAAGAATACAATAGGTAACAATGCACTCAACGCCAACCGCTGCCAAGCCCATGACAACGGCGATCAGGCCTATTTTTCCTGGATGAAAGAAAACCTGAATGGTTTCATAATCAACACCGGGAGAGCAGACGACAATTCTTTTTTTATGCTTCACAAATCTAACTGCTTTCATATAACGGAGTACGACGGGTTTGATGATATGGCTTACACCGGCAGGGATTGGATCAAGATAGCTTCTAATGATCTTTCCGATCTGTTTAGTGAATGTCAGGCGCAAAAAGCTATTTTTGAATGGCAAATCAAGATCTGCAAAAGTTGTTTCAAGAAATAAATTGACGCAACTCCTTCACCCTTTCAACCTCATATACGCCCCCGCCACTTCCGCCGCCAGCCCCGCATTATTAATCGCCAGTTGTATATTCGCCGCCAGGCTGTCGCCGCCGGTGAGTTGCTCTATGCGGGCAAGGAGAAAGGGGGTGATCTTTTTGCCTTTGACACTTTGTGCCGTGGCGTCGGACAGTGCTTGTCGGATGGCGGTTTCAATGAGGGATGCGGGCATGTCGTAGGCTTCCGGGATGGGGTTGGCGATGACCACGCCGCCGTGCAGCCCCATATCCCACTTGGCTTTGAGGGCACGGGCGAGGGGTTCGGGGGTGTCGTAGCGGTAATCGACGGGCAGCCCGCTGTGACGCGAGTAAAAAGCCGGGAATTCGTCGGTGCGGTAGCCGATGACGGGTACGCCGTGGGTTTCAAGGTATTCGAGGGTAAGGCCGAGGTCGAGGATGGCTTTGGCGCCGGCGCAAACGACGGCCACGTCGGTGCGGGCGAGCTCCTGGAGGTCGGCGGAGATATCCAGGGTAGTCGGGGCGTCGCGGTGAACGCCGCCGATACCGCCGGTAGCAAAAAAGCGGATGCCAGCCATGGCGGCGATGATCATGGTGGCGGCCACGGTGGTGGCGCCGTCGGCGCCCTGGGTGAGCACGAAGGGCAGATCCCGGCGGCTCAGTTTGGCCACGGCTTGTCCGCCGCGGGCCAGTCGGTCGGTCTCGGCAGTACTAAGACCTACTTTGAGGCGACCATCCATTACGGCGATGGTGGCCGGCACAGCGCCGTGGTCGCGCACGGCCTGTTCGAGCGCCTGCGCCGTGGCGAAATTTTGCGGGTAGGGCATGCCGTGCGAGATGATGGTAGATTCGAGAGCAACTACCGGCATCCCCGACTGCAATGCCGAGGTTACTTCAGGTGATATGTCGAGGAAATGTGACACAACATCAACCAACCACCGTCTCCCTCCCAATACTCTCATAGTAAAAACCTTGTTCCTGCATCACATCCAGGTCGTACAGGTTGCGGCCGTCAAAAATGACATTGCCTTTCATGAGTTCTTTCATAACCTGGAAGCTGGGCGTTCGGAAGAGGCTCCATTCGGTGACGATAGCCAGAGAGTCGGCGCCTATGAGGGTTTCATACTGGTCGGCGGCGAGTTGGATGCTATCGCCGTAGCGGGCTTTTACGTTGGGCATGGCTTCGGGGTCGTAGGCTTTGATGGTAGCGCCGGCAGCCAGCAATTCATCGATGATATACAACGCGGGCGCTTCGCGGATGTCGTCGGTATTGGGTTTGAAGGCGAGGCCCCACACCGCGATGGTTTTGCCGGCCAGGTCATTGTTGAAATACGCTTTGATCTTGTCGGCCAGTACAGTGCGTTGGCGGGTATTGACGGTCATCACCGAATGCAGTATTTTGAAATCGTATTGGGCGTCTTCGGCCATCCTGGCCAGTGCCTGCACGTCTTTGGGGAAGCAACTACCGCCATAGCCCACACCGGGGAAAAGAAAGCGCTTGCCGATACGGCTGTCGCTGCCCATGCCCATGCGCACCATGTCTACGTTGGCGCCGAGTATTTCGCAGAGGTTGGCAATTTCATTCATAAAAGTAATACGCGTGGCCAGGTACGAATTGGCGGCGTATTTGGTGAGCTCCGCCGAGTGCTCGTCCATGAAGATGATGGGGTTGCCCTGGCGCACAAAAGGCTCGTAAAGCTGGCGCATCACTTTTTTTGCGCGCTCCGACTGGGTGCCGATCACCACGCGGTCGGGTTTCATAAAATCCTCCACCGCTACGCCTTCGCGCAGGAATTCGGGGTTGGAGACTACGTCGAATAAGTCGGGACTCACACCTTGCGCAATGGCGGCGTGCACTTTGTCGGCAGTGCCCACAGGCACGGTACTTTTATCGACGACAACTTTGTAGTCGGTGATAAGCCGGGATAGTTGTTCGGCTACCCCCAGCACATAAGATAAGTCCGCCGAGCCGTCTTCGCCGGGCGGAGTTGGCAAGGCCAAAAAGATAATTTCAGAAGCTGCCACGGCCTCGGCCAGATTAGTCGTGAAATGCAGCCGGCCCTGGCGGGTATTTCTTTCAAACAAAAGATCGAGACCGGGTTCGTAGATGGGGATTTCCCCCCGTTTCATGCGCTCTACTTTGTTGGCGTCAATGTCTACACAGATTACGTGGTTGCCGGTTTCGGCAAAACATGTTCCAGTGACCAACCCCACGTAGCCTGTTCCTACAACAGCTATGTTCATGTATGCGATTGTTTTAATTGAAGGCGCAAAGGTAGGGAGAAATTTTGTGACTTTGGGACTGTGCGACTTTGGGACTATGCGACTCTTTTTTTAATCGACTGCTGAACTCGGCGGTCATTGAGCGGAGTCGAAATGACAGGGCGAGATGACCGCTTTCGTACAGTCGTACAGTCGTACAGTCGTACAGTCGCACAGTCGCCTCTCACTTTCCCGTCGCCAGTCGCTTGGCAGAAGCTGCCGCAGGAACGGCCGCCAGCCCCGCATTGGGCATCGCGTCGTACACCGCGCTTTGCATGCGTTTGCGGATGCCCAGTTTGTTGAGGCGGTAGTTGCGCATAGAGGGATAAGTGCGATTGGCCAGGAACACGAACACCATGTCGGTGGCGGGGTCGGCCCAGGCGCAGACGCCGGTGAAACCTACGTGGCCAAATGTGTCGGTAGAGGCTTTGCGCGAGAAGTTGCGGGCCCGCTCGGGGTCCGGATGGCACATGTCGAAGCCAAGGCCGCGACGGGTGATGCCGGTAGGCCGCGAGGTGAAGAGTTCTACGGTTTCGGGGCGCAGGTATTGTTGGCCATTGTAGTAGCCTTTTTGCAGCAGCATTTGCATGATAACGGCCAGGTCTTTGGCGTTGGAGAATAATCCCGCGTGGCCGCTTACGCCGCCGAGCATGGCCGCGCCCATGTCGTGTACATACCCCTGCAGGCGCTGGTGGCGGAAGTAGCGGTCTTCTTCGCTGGGCACGATGTCTTCCAAGGGTAGCTTTTGCCAGGGGTTATAGGTAGCCGTAGAAAGCTCCATGGGGGTGTAAAATTCTTCCTGCACGTATTGATCGAGTGGCCGGCCGGTGAGGCGCTCTACCATTCGCGCAAGCAAATAAAATCCCAGGTCGCTGTATTTATAGGCTTTTGAGGGCAACAACTCGGCTTTGATGATCTGCTGCCAGATGGTGTCGGAATAGTCGTTGCGCAGGTACATATGGCGAGCCACGGGCACGGCGTATTCGTCGTACGCATTGGCGCAGTAGTAGTTGTCGTAGATCGGCTTTGAGGGTTCTTTTTTGGTGGCTTTGGTCAGGGTTTTGCGGTAAAACGGTATCCAGCCCGGTAGCGCGGCGCGGTGCAGCAGGATTTCGAGCAGCATAATATCGGCTTTGTTGCTGCCTTCCAGTTCGGGCAAATAGCAACTAATGGGCTGGTATAGGTCGATAACGCCGTCGTCGTAAAGTTTCATGACGGCCAGGGTCGTAGCGGCGATTTTGGTTACCGAGGCCAGGTCGTAAACGTCGTCGGTGCGCACTTCGCGTTTGCGCTCGTAAGTATGGTGCCCAAATGCTTTTTGGTAGACGATGCTACCCGATTTGGCTACCAGCACTACGCAACCCGGCGTAGCTTTGTCGTTGATGGCGTATTGGGCCAGCATGTCGATTTTTCTGAGTGAATCGGCGCTGAGGCCAACGTTTTCGGGTAGGGAATACCCCAGGCGGAAGGTTTTTTTGGTGGTAATGCCGCTGCGGTACGGGAATTTGGGCGAGGCCGTCACGGGCAGGAGTCCGCGGGCCGCTACCGCGCCAAAAAGCGACTGGGCAGCCACGTCGTGCATCATTTCGTCATCTTCGTAGGCTTCCAGTACCCAGTTCTGGTTTTCAAAAAAACGAAGGCTGTAAGGACTACCGAAGACCACCAGTATCACCCGGGTTTCGCGGCTTAGCGATTGTATGAGTTCGCGGGCGCTGTCAGAGATGCCAAAATCTTTGGAGGCCATCATATTCATATCGTGCAGGCTTACCACTACGGTATTGTAGGCGCTGAGGTCTTTGATCAGCTTGGCTTTTTCTTCGGCGTTGACGTCTTTGGTGGCCAGAAAGTGTTTGAATTTGCCGAAATCGTCGAGGCGATGCTGGAATTTCGTTTTTTCCGTGGCGCCGATGCCCAGGGTGGCCAGCTTGAGTTTGGCAGTGGTCTCAAAGGGCAGCAAGTCGCCTTTGTTGCGCACCAGCGTGAGCGCGTTTTCGTAGAGTTTTTGCTTGAGGGCTTTGGCTTCCGAACTGTTGAGCTTTTTGACCAGTCCTTCGGTGGGCAGCGGGGTAAACGAGGTGAGTCCCAGGCGGTATTTGGCGCGCAGGATCTTTTTTACGCGCGAGTCGAGGTATTCCTGATCGAGTTTACCGTCTTTGACGTAGGCTTTTATGGTTTGAATGGCCGTGCCCACGTCGCCCGGCAGCAGTAGCATATCTACGCCGGCTACCAGTGCTTCGGCTTCTACTTCGCCGCTTTCGAAGTGCTTGGCTACGCCTTTCATTTCGAGTGCGTCGGTGAGCACGAGGCCTTTGTAACCCATTTCTTCTTTTAGCAATTTGGCGATGGTGGGTTCAGAAAGCGTGGTAGGCCTGTTTTCGCGGTCGTCGAATGCAGGCACATGCAAATGGGCTACCATCACGCTGCCAACGCCCTGGCTAATTAGCTCGCGGAACGGGTACAGCTCGATACTGTCGAGGCGTTCGCGGGTATGGTTGATCACGGGCAGGTCGAAGTGGGAGTCTACGTCGGTATCGCCGTGACCGGGGAAGTGTTTGGCGCAGGCCATCACCTGGTGTTCCTGCATGCCGCGCATATACATCACGCCTTTGCGGGCCACGTTGCCGGGGTCTTCACCAAAAGAGCGGTTGCCGATCACGGGGTTGTTGGCATTATTGTTGACGTCAACTACCGGTGCAAAATTGACATGTATGCCTACGGCGCGCATCTGGCGGGCTATTTCTTTGCCCATGTCGTAGATAAGTTGGTCGTCCTGTATGGCGCCCAGGGTAAGTTGGCGAGGGTAACTGATGGTGGTAGCTTTCATTCGCATACCGAGGCCCCATTCGCCATCAATGCTAACGATAAGGGGTACTTTAGGGGCCAGCTTTTGATACCGGTTGATGAGCGCGACCTGTTTGTCGGGAGTACCCTGGAAGAAGCACAATCCGCCGACGTGGTAAGTTTTGAGGAGTTGCTCCACTTTGGCGATGTGATCTTCGCCTTTGTCGGAGTGCGCCCTGATCATAAACAATTGCCCCAGGCGTTCGTCGGGCGTCAACTGCTGGAAGACGGAGTCTACCCACACATCTTCGGGCGTAGCGGGGCCTCCTTTGCCGGCCTGTTCGTCGCCGTGTTCGCCGGTGCAAACAATGCACAATGCTGCAACTAACAGCAAAAGCAATCGTTGCGAAAAGTAGATCATCCAATGGTGCATACGTCGTAGGTAGCGGTGTGTCATGGTCATTGTTGTTGTTGGGGTTGTGCCCCTTGTTTGCTGATGCCGGGTTGCATAGACTCGGCTTTGGCCACGTATTTGTCGCCTTCGGCTTTGTTGTTATTGTTATAATAAGCAAAACCAAGGTTGAGCCAGGCGCCGGCGTTTTCGGGCTGCATTTGGACGCCTTTGGTAAAGAGCTCCAGTGCGCGCGGGTGGTTGCCGGCAATACCCGAGGCTACGCCCAGTAGTCGCACCGTTTCGTAGTCGTCAGGTTTCAATTGATAGGCTTTTTCGAGGTATTCAAGCGCTTTGGGCAGGTTGTTAAGTTTTTCGCCCTGGTATTTGCCGGCTTCGCGGTAGGCTACGGCGATATTGCCCTGAGCCTCGCTATAATCGGGGTCTATTTCGAGCGCTTTTTGGTAGGTCGTTACGGCTTCTTCGTACTTATTTAAATAAATATACGCATTGCCCATCAGCAGGTAGGCGTTTTTGTAGTTGGGGTGAATTTTGAGGGCTTCGTTGAGGTGGCCTACCGCTTCGGTGAGCATGCCTTTACTACCTTCTTTTTCTTCTTGCGTCAATTTTTCATAAGTAGTAATCAACTCACCGGCAGCGGCGTTTCGCAGTTTGGCGCTGTTGGGCGAGATCTGCACGTCGCTGGTGAAAAGGGTGTAGTTGTTTTTCCAAACGGGGTTGCGCAAAATGGTTTTTACACTAAATAATCCAACTACAACTGCCAGCACTATTAAGGCCGGCCGCCAGGCATCCGCTTTTTTGCTATTTTTCGATAGGAGTTGCCAGGCGCCCGCGCTGAGGGCCACACAAAAGCCCACCGAAGGCATAAACAACAGGCGCTCAGCCATGTTGGTGCCCACGGAAAATACCAGGTTGGACACGATGGACAGCGTGAGCAGGTAAAACCACACGCCGTAGCTGATGGGGTCTTTGCGGCGAAGGCCCAGCAAGGCGAAAACGCCCAATGCCAGGTAAGCTGCCAGACTCAGCAGCGCCTGCCAGTCGCCCCAGTTCATCACTCCGATATGGCGCGGGTAGTAGTCGTGTGTAAGCGGATGGGGAATAAACAGCAGCATGAGGTATTTGCCCAGCGTGTAAAACACCGTAGCCAGCCGTTCGGCGGCAGTAAACGCCACGTATTGATCGCCCTCGATTTTGAGGAAGGGATTGTTCATCAGTTCCATCGACGTATCGCCGATTGAAGTCATGGGCACGATGGGGTTGCGGATAAGCAGGAATACCAGCGCCGCCGCCGCAAAGGGCAGCGTTTGCATGGCTATTTGGGAGGGTTTTGCTTTTGTAAAATAATAAAAAGTGAGCGGCGCCACGGCTACAAATGTGATGGCGTTTTCTTTCGATAAAAGCCCCATTAAAAAGATAAAACCCACAAAAACGTGCATCCAGGCCTTTTTTTCATGATAAGCCCGCATCGAAAAATACAGCGCGCCGAGGCTACCCAGCAGGGCCAGTATTTCGTCGCGGCCTTTAATGTTAGCCACTACTTCGGTATGCAGGGGATGCGCGGCAAACAGCGCAGAGGCGGTCAGGGCGATGAAGAAAGCCCGCGGTTTTTCTTTTTGGCTGTTGCCAAATAACTGCATGAGCAAAAGGTACAGCACCACTACCGTAAGCCCGTACCACAGACTATTGGAGATATGCCCTACCATGGGGTTTTTGCCAAAAACCTGGTATTCCATGGCAAAAGTGACGAGCGACAGAGGGCGGTAGCGACCGCCGGCCACGAGAGTGGCTTTGCCTTCTTCTTTAAAAAAACCGTAAAAGGTGTCGTATTTCAAAATACCCGGCACGCCCGCCAGTCCCTGGGTAGTAAACATATTGTCGGTAATAACGATAGCGTCGTCCAGGGCGTAATCGTGTTTAAAGGTGTTGGCATACAGCATGGCGCCCAGTAAAAACAGCAGGGCCATGTGCAGGCGGGTATTGACCAGCCAGGCCGGCGAGTTGTCGACGGGTACTGAAACAGGAGCCTTGGCCGGCTTCAAAGGCGGCGTAGTAGGTTTGTGCTTTTTAGCCATAAATGCTTACTGGTGCGTACTAACTGCCGAAAATAGCGCAAAGCCCCGATATTTTTGCAATTGAAGGTAGATATTTGCTAAATTTACCAACAAAACCTACACCTGTCACCACATATGGAAAACCTGCAGGACACCAAGCGCGCGTTAGCCGAGCGCATTCCCAAAGAAGGAATGAGTCCGGTCATTAAAACGCTAAAAACGCTGGTGCCCGCCACTTCTCCCAAATACACGCTGCTGCTCCAACTCGAAGCAGAACTCAGAGATATCAAAATCAAGGGCATCGAAGGACTATTGAGCCACGACGACCTCACGCTGGCCAACAACCAGCTGCGCCGCCGCCTCTTCGACTTTCTCGAAAGCCTGGAAGCCGCCGATTTCGACCCCAACGCCAAACCCGCTCCCGAAGCCGAAGGCCGCAAACGCGGTCACGTGCTCTACCGCATCCCCCACCTGATGCAATTGCAACACGAAGCCCGCTGTGTGGTGCGCATTGCCCTGGATAAGATGATGCTGCTCGAGGATATGGACCTCGACGAACAGGTAAAGATCCGCACCGAGGTGGTGGTGTCCGATTTTATGAAGGTGGAAATGGTAGACCCCGCCCTCCCCGCCGTTTTTACCATCCGCAGCACCAGCGAACCTGTGCAGTTTATCGGCGCCGACGATTACACGGAGTGGTTGTTTTATGTAAAACCCCTCCAGCCCGGCGAACACATCCTGCAATTGAAGGTGGTAGTGATGGCCAAAATCGACAACGAATATTACAAACGGGAGAAGGTACTGGAAGAAAGCGTGGTGATCGTGGCAGATGCCGTGCAGGAAGACTCTGCAGCCCCGCTGAAAACCCTGGAGACATTCGACCTGGAAGGCAATGAAGTCGCCCCTTCCCCCCCTCGCCAAATCACCACCTCTCCTACAGCGCCATCTCCCTTGATCGCCCCCTCTCCCCAAGTCTCTCCCTCCCTCCCTCCCACACTCTCTCCCTCTAACCGCCGTGTCGGCAAGGCTCTCCGCCCCGTCGCCATGGCCCTCGCGGCCCTCATGGCCTTCACCAGCATAAGTTGGGCTATCGCACCGCAGGAAGTGGAGTGGTTAGCCGCTACGCTCGTTAACACCCCCAGGCAATACGAAAAATACATCGAAAAACACCCCAAAAGTCGACACCGCGAAAAGGCTACCTGGGAAATAGCGGAGCTAACCCGTACCCCCCGCGCTTACGTCACCTACCTCGAGCGCTACCCCGACGGCACTCGCGCCCTGCAAGCCAAAACGGAATTACAACAACTCGAAACCTCGGACTGGAAACGTGTAGACACCACCACCAACCTGCGGCTGATTGAAAATTATATCGAAACCTATCCCAGCGGACGCTTTATCGACAAGGCCCGGGAGAAAAAGGAAGCCATTCAAGAACGGCGGGAAATGCGAAAAGACACTACTAATGCTACTGATAGTCTGGCAATTGAGAACAACTCATCAAAAGATACAAAATTTACCCGAATAAAAAAACACAAGGATATTACGCATAATGAAAAACCGTCAAGACCGAATTATCCCCTTGGCGATATGATATTAGTAGAGGGTGGCGCCTTCATTATGGGAGATGAATTTGGCGAGGGTAGTTTTGATGAACGACCTACACACGAAGTTATTTTGACCGATTACTATATGGGGCGCTTCGAGGTTACCTTTGAAGAATTTGATTACTATTGCAATATTACTGGCGCCAAACGTCCCGACGACGAAGGTTGGGGCCGTAGTGTGAGACCTGTGATTAACATAAGTTGGTATGATGCTGTCAAATACTGCAACTGGCTAAGCAAGCAACATGATTTAAACCCTGTATATACTGTCAGAGGCGACGAGGTGATTGCTGACTGGCAAGCTAAGGGCTATCGTTTGCCAACCGAAGCAGAGTGGGAATATGCCGCCCGCAGTCGCGGTAAAAAGGAAAAGTGGGCAGGAGCAACATCAAAAAATGAATTGGCAAACTATGCCAACTACAATGGCAAACAGGTCGGCTTTGAAAATAAAACAATTCCTGTCGGCACTTTAAAAGCCAATACTTTGGGCTTATACGACATGAATGGGAATGTGTTTGAATGGTGTTGGGATGCCCCTGAAAAGTATCCATCTACAAGCCAAAATAATCCACATTGGAGTGGAAAAACTGTCCTACGCGCGATACGTGGGGGGGCGTGGATTAGTAAGCCACAACATTTGCGGTGTGCCGACCGTTACAGCTTTTGGCCTAATAAACAAAATAACACTATCGGCTTCCGCCTCGCCAGAACGCCATAGCCATACTAAGTTTTCCATACTTGACATAGATGAATTAGCATTAGCCTATTCTTCTTTGTCGAATATTCCCATTATCGTCAACAACGCTAAACATTCCCTCGAAAATATAACGGCCCTCTCGTATCAAATCCAGCAGAAAGATCGCCGGAAATTCTGGTGAGAAATGCTGAAATCGCAGGTAAATTACTCCGGGAGGCCTCATTCCTTTTTTAAAGACAAGCGTGCCATAATCGCTGTCAAATGTGAGGATAACTCGATTTTGAGTTATTGCAATTTGGACAACCTCTTCATCATTTATGGATGGGTTTTGAATTCCAATATGAATGGCATCGTATCCGGCGTCTTTGATAATGTTAAAAGAAAGAACCGGAAAGTTTTCATTGGCTAATAGTTTCATCAGGCGTTATTAGGTCGAAGTTGAAATAACAATCCATCTTTTAGCCCTTCGTAGGCATAGGCATAAATAGCCTGAATATCATTCCTTGTCAATCGGGGATAGTTCTCTAGTACCTCCTGTTCTGACCAGCCTGTAGCCAGTCGTTCCAAAATAAATTCTACAGAAAGCCGGGTACCTTTAATTACCGGCTTTCCTAAAAGGATATTGGGGTCAGAAACAATATGGTCTTGCCATTTCATGACAATGATTTTATACAAATATAGTATTTTTTTGGTTCATTCAATCCCCCCCCAGCCTCCTCATCACCAACTCCTTATAACTCCGCCCAATCGGCAGCGCCTGGCCGTTGATCGTCACCTCAGTGGCTGAAAAAGCCTCAATCTTCTCCACGGCTACAAGGAAGGAGCGGTGAATGCGCAGGAAAGACCCCGCCGGCAGTAATTGCTCCATTTCGCCGAGTTGGTGCTGTGTGACCCACTGCTTGTCCAGGGTGTGGATGCGCACGTATTCTTTGAGGCTTTCAATGTAGAGGATTTCGTCAAAAAAAACCTTCACTTTTTGCTTGTTGACGGTGAAAAAGTGGAAGGACCGGGCCGGCGGCTCCGCCTGTGCAACAGGGGCTGGCCCAGCCGGCTTAGCCAGCTTATTGACGGCTTTTAAAAAGCGACTGAAAGGAAATGGCTTGAGCAGATAATCCACAATATCCAGTTCATAACCCTGCAACGCGTATTGGTGGTAAGCCGTAGTAAGGATCACCTGTGGCGGATTTTTCAGCGTTTGCAGGAAGTCGAGGCCCTTGAGTTTGGGCAAGTGGATATCGAGGAATAACACGTCGATAGCTTGGCGTTGCAGTTCTTCGAGGGCGTAGATGGCGTCGGGGCAAACAGCGGCCAGCTCGAGGTGGGGCACCTGGGCAATGTAGTCCTGCAGCACCTCGGCGGCAATGGGCTCGTCTTCTACGATCAGGCAGCGAAGTTTGTGCATGAAATGTGGTTTGTATTAATCACAGCGTCAAAATCACGCTCTGTGTCACTCGGTTTTACTCCGTTTAACTCCGTGGTAAAAAATCAATGCTCACTCAATCAAGATCCAACTCCAACAACACCCGGAACAAATGCGCCTGCGCCTCCACCCGCAACTCGTGCTTGTCAGGGTAAATTAACTCCAACTGGCGGCGCACATTTTTCAACCCTATACCCTCGCCGGCCGGGTTTTCATCAGGATCCTTGTTATTCTGCACCTCGAATTCCAGTCGGTTATTGCGCAATTGCAATCGCAAATCGATATGCGTATCGAATCGCGACTCGCCGGCGCCGTGCTTAAACGCGTTTTCCACAAAAGGCAGCAATAATAAAGGCGCAATCATACAACCGGAGTCGTCGATGTCCTCTTCGAAAGTCACCTGCAGGCGCTGATTGTAACGCAGTTTTTCAAGTTCGATGTAGTCTTTGATCACTTTGATTTCATCCACCAGGGCGATGCGGGGACTGCTGCACTCGTACAGCATAAAACGCAGCAATTGCGACAAGCGCATTACCACTTCCGCAGCCACGGGCGCCGGCTTGCGCGCCAGTCCGTATATGTTGTTGAGGGTGTTAAATAAAAAATGCGGGTTGGTTTGCGCGCGCAGAAACTGCAACTCCGATTGCAGTTTTTCGGCAATGAGTTGTTTCTCGCGCTCCATGTTTTGCAATCGCATGCGGAAAAACTTGAGCGCTGAACTGATACCCAGCAACATCAATATGTCGAATGATGACCACAGCCAACGGAATAGGGCTATCGCAAAGGTGGCCGGTGGCGGAGAGGCCGACACTTTAAAAAGATAAGGATAAATCAGCCCCCGCCATATATAGAAGTTGACAACCGTAACCACCGTAGCTATCGCCAATATACTGAATGCCAATTCAATGTGGCGGTTTTTTGGCATAAACCGCGGGATGACCCCGTAAATGACCAGGTATACCGCCGGTATTTTGGTAACCAATAAGATCAATTCTGCCTGGTAGCCCAAAATCAATCGCTGCACAAACGACAAGCCCTCAAAGGAAGTACCCGTGAGCGGCGCCGACAGGTAGCCGTCGTATAGGGCGTAAACGACCCAGAAACCCATGTGCAGTAGTACTCGTTTGGACATCCAACAAATTTCGCAAAAAAACAACACCCTACCCACTAACCCGCTCAACGACCTGTTTGCCCCCACCAGCAACCACTTTCTCCAACCCAATGGCGCAAAACCGGCTTATCATGCTGAATATCCACCCAAAACCACCGCTCGTACTATTCCCCAAAACGGTACTACAATGGCTGTTAATATTGTGTAAGAATAAAAAAACGCATCGCAAAATTCGTAATTCGTAATTCATCAATCGTAATTAAACGAAAACACCCGGCGTATGAACAAGCTTTTCCCTATTGTTTTTATTTTTATAATAAGTCTTCCTTTCGCGAAAGCGCAAACCTCCCCGATTCCTCATTTTACGGTGCTAAGTGGCCAGGCCATCAACAATACGCCCCTCGATAGCCGCAGCGTCAATATCGTGGACGTCAATAACGACGGCTGGGATGACGTGTTTATCACTAACGGCCCCTCGGGCGGACAAAACAACGCCCTTTACCTCAACAACGGCGACCTGACTTTCAACCCCGTAAGCGGCGATCCCATCGTTTCCGACAATAGCCCCTCCGATGGCGCTACCTTTGCCGACGCCGACAACGACGGCGATATCGACGGATTTATGGTGACCTGGTACGGGCAGATCAATTATTTTTATAGAAATAACGGCAACAGCGGCTTCACTCACGAACCCAATATCGCTATGGGCAATACGGGCACCCACTCCGAAACAGCGGCCTGGGGCGACTACGACAACGACGGCCTGGTCGACCTTTACCTCACCAACAGCGACGGCGACCGCCGCAATATGCTGTACCGCAACCTCGGTAACGGCGACTTTGAACGCATTACCCAAGGCCAATGGGTCACCGAAAACGACATATCGCGCTCCGTCAACTGGACAGATTACGATGGAGACGGTGACACCGACCTGTACGTGACCAACGAAAGCAACCAGCAAAACGACCTCTACCGCAACGACGGCAACGGCGACTTCGTAAAAGTGACCGGCTCTGCCATCACCCAAAGCGCTACGGGCTCCATGAGCAGTAGCTGGGGAGATATCGACAACGACGGCGACCTCGACCTCTTTGTGGCCAACGCCAAATACTTCCAAGCCCAAAACAATGAGTTATTTATCAACGAGGGCGGCGGCGTCTTCTCCCCGGTCACGGAAGGTAGCATCGTCACCGACGGCGGTTGCTCGTACGGCTCCAATTTCGGCGACTACGACAACGACGGCGACCTCGACCTTTTCGTCTCCAACGGCTATTGCAACGGCGTGATCAAAAACTTCCTCTACCGCAATACTGGCAGCGGCGCCTTTGTGCGCGAACTCATCGATATTACCGACTTGAATACGCCCTGCTCTTTTGGCAACGCCTGGGGCGACCTCAACAACGACGGCTGGCTCGACCTCGTGGTAGCCACCTGTAAAAACAACAATAATGCCCCTCAACCGCCAAACCTGGTATTGATCAATGACGGCGGCAGCAACCACTGGCTCAAAATCAGACTGGAAGGTACCCTGTCGAATAAGGCAGCCATCGGCGCCAAAGTACGGGTAAAAGCCCAGATAAACGGACAAGCAGTGTGGCAAGTGCGGGAGATCAGCGCCCAGAGCGGCTACTGCGGCCAAAATAGCCTTATCGCCCATTTCGGCCTCGCACAAGATGCCGTGGCCGACAGCATTATAGCAGAATTTCCCAGCGGCACAGTACGCAACTTTGGCCCCCATGCCGCCGATACCTTAATAGTCATCCCGGAAGAAACCGTCAACTCAAGCGGTGAAATCACCCGACCCGATCCTGCCGTAGCTATGAAAGTTTTTCCCAACCCTGCATCGCAACAAATGCAGATTACATTGCAGTGGAAAACGGCCCTGGGAGGGCTGCCGCTAAGGCTCACCCTCACCGACTCGCTGGGCCGGCAAGTCTGGCAGGAACAATTGGATACGGCAGGGGCGGCCAACCCGCTCCTGCTGACTATCCCGCTTAAAGGTATTACTCCTGGAATCTACGCCCTGCGCGCCCACTGGCCTGGCGGACAGGCGGCGGAGAAGGTCTCAGTAGTGAGTGTGGGAGAGTGAGATTGTGGGAGGGTGAGAACTATTCAATGCTCCCTCCCTCCCACACTCCCACCCTCTCTCCCTCTCCAAAAGAGCGCCAGTCAGCTATTACCTGCTATACTTCTCCTTAAACTTCCTATACAACACCTTCTGCTTGTTATCCAGGTCGATATCGCGGCCCTGGATGAAGGCGCGGGTTACCTTGCTAGTGCGCATGTCGAGGGCGTCGCCTTCGCTGATGAAAAGCGTGGCGTCTTTGCCCGTCTCGAGCGTGCCGGCGCGCTTATCGATGCCCAGGATTTTGGCGGCATTAAGGGTGATGGCCGACAGGGCGGCCTCGTAGGGCAGGCCGTAGCCGACGGCATGGCCGGCCTGGAAGGCCAGGTTGCGCTGCTGCCAGAAGCCGTCATTACTGATGCAGAACAAAACCCCCGCCTGGTGCAACATCGCCGGCGTCTTGAAGGGCTGGTCCACGTCGTCGTCGTCGCGGCCGGGCAGACTGTGCGTGCGGCCGAGGATGACGGACACGTTGTTTTCTTTGAGCAGGTCGGTGAGCATCCAGCTGTCGCGGCCACCCACAATGACGACCGATACGCCGTATTTTTTGCCCAACAACACCGTCTGGGTGATGTCGCGCGCGCCGTTGACGCTAACGTACAACTTTTTCTCTTTGCTGAATAAGCCGCGCATGGCTTCCAGCTTCAGGTTTTTTACCGCGGGCTGACCCTGGCGGGCGTACGCTGCGGCTTCTTCCATCAGCTGCTCGATATCTCTGATTTGCTGTTCGTAGCGCTCGTTGCGGGTCGATTCGCCCGTGAAAAAGCTAAACGACAATCGCGCCGGCCAGTTGAGGTGGAGGCCGATGTCGGTGGCATATGCTGCGTCTTCCCAGTTCCAGGCATCGAGTTGTACTACCGAGGAAGAACCCGACACCAACCCGCCCTGCGGGGTGATCTGGGCCAACAGCACGCCCTGCGAGCGCACGGTAGGCGTCACCTCAGAGTCGGTGTTATATGCAATGATTGACCGCGCGGAGGGGTTGAGCGTACCCGTCTCCGCATTGTCGTTGGTGGCGCGTACGGCGCCGATTTCTACGAGGCCCAGGGTGGTATTCGTGGCAATAAAGCCCGGATATACGTGTTTGCCTTTGGCGTCGACCACCTCGTAATTTCGCAAATCGGCCCCCTGCTGATAGGCTTCTACGCGGGTCAATTTGCCGTTTTCAAAGGCAATGAGAGCGTTGTCTATTACTTGCCCGTTGCCCAAGTGGGCGGTAGCGCCCGTGATACAAACGGGCTTCGATTGCGCCCGGGCCGGCACAGGCGATTGCGCCATTGCCGAAAAGGCAAAGATCAAACAGATGAAAGTGGTTATATATCGCAACATAAATATTCAATTAGTTAAATGAAAAAAAGCGTTTTTCTCAGAACCGATAACCCATAACCGACAACCGACAACTACTCCCCGTACATTTCGTCTTCCGCATCATCGCAGTGGTAATGGCGGCTGCTCATGCGGCCTCGGGCGGGTTGCGTAGCCTGGCCGCCCTGCTTGGCTTCGATCATCTTCTGGATCAGGCGGCTGCGTTCCTTGGCAATCGCGTCGCGAAGCTGTATGTCCTCATCGCGGTCGAAGAAGAGTATGCCATCGATAAATGTTTTTTCCGCTTTCGCGTAAACCGATAGCGGTTGATCGCTCCAGAGCACCACATCGGCGTCTTTGCCGGTTTTGAGACTGCCCATGCGCTGATCGAGATGCAGCAGTTTGGCGGGATTGAGCGTCACGAATTTGAGGGCTTCTTCTTCCGAAACGCCGCCGAACAACACCGCTTTGGCCGCTTCCTGGTTGAGGCGGCGCGCCATCTCGTCGTCGTCGGAGTTGAAGGCTACCGTGACGCCTTCTTCGTGCATCAGGGCGCCGTTGTAAGGAATCGCCTCGTATACTTCGTATTTGTATGCCCACCAGTCGGCAAAACTCGAGCCGCCCACGCCGTGTTTGGCCATGATGTCGGCCACTTTATAACCTTCCAAAATGTGCGTAAAGGTATTGATGCGGAAACCAAAGCGCTCGGCCACTTTCATGAGCATGTTGATCTCGCTTTGCACGTAGGAGTGACAAGTAATAAAACGCTTTTTATCCAGGATTTCGAGGATGGCTTCCAGATCGAGGTCTTTGCGATAGGGCTTGCCCGATGCTTTGAGTTTGCCGTATTCGCGGGCGCGGGTGAAGTAGTCTTCGTACACCTGCTCCACGCCCATGCGCGTTTGCGGGAAGCGGGTGCTGCTACTGGAGCTCGACTGCTTTACGTTTTCACCGAGAGCAAACTTGATAAAGCCGTCGGCGCCCTGCACTTTGAGGGCTTCCGCATTGTAGCCCCAGCGCAGCTTGATCATAGCCGATTGTCCGCCGATGGGGTTGGCTGAGCCGTGCAATAGCTGGGAAGCCGTGACACCACCTGATAATTGCCGGTAGATGCTGATATCTTCCGAGTCGATGACGTCGCCCATGCGTACTTCCGCCGAACTTTCCTGGGCGCCTTCGTTGACGCCCCGGCTGATAGCGATGTGAGAGTGCTCGTCGATGATGCCCGGAGTGACGTGTTTTCCCGTGCCGTCGATGGTGATGGCGTTTGCCGCTGAAAGCTTGGGGCCAACCTTGCTGATCTTTCCGTTTTCAATCAATACGTCGGCGTTTTTCAGGATGCCGTCTTTTTCGTTGGTCCAAACCGTCGCATTGCGTATCAGGTAGGTGGCCTGCGTGGGCAATTTCTCCCTTCCATAAGGTCCAAAGGGAAACAGGACGGGGCCCAGCGCCTGTTCTTTTTTTGCCGAATCGGGTTTTTTGTCTTCTTTTTTCTCGTCGGCGGGACCGGTAAAGGTAGCCGACCAGTTGATCCACTTGCCGGTGGCATCCTGTCCGCGGCCCTTCCAGTTTCGGCCTTCCACTACACCTGAGAGGCGCACGCGCTGCTTACTTTTGTCGGGTTCAAACGACATTGTGATCTGGCCGTTGCTGTATTGGTGTTTGATTTTAATAGAAGTCGTGTCGTTGACGGCGATGCTCATCTCTGGCGAATCGTTTTTGCCTTTTACAAGCAGGCGATAGTCGGTGTCGCCTACCTTGAACGCATAGGCGCCGATCCAATCGGGGGCATCGAGGTCTTTGATGACAAAGCCCTTGCCCTGCACCCAATTGTGGTAGATCTTGGCGTCTTTGGCAAAAACGCTGCCATTGGTGATGATAAAATTGGCGAGTTTGCCTTTTTCCAGACTGCCGAGGCGGTCGTAGGCGCCCACCAGCTGCGCCGGCGTATAGGTCAGCGCTTTGAGGGCTTGCTCTTCAGTAAGGCCGTTTTCTATGGCTTTGCGAAGTTGCCCGAAAAAGTCCTCCGTCTTTTTCAGTCCATTAGTCGTAATAGCAAAATTGACGCCGGCGGCAGCGAGCCTGGCGGGGTTAGTGGGGGCCAATTCCCAATGTTTCATCTGCGACAGGTTGATCTGCAGGGCATCGTAGGGGTCTTCTACGTCGAAGGCTTCCGGGAAATTGAGCGGCAGGATAAAGCTTGCGCCCGTGGCCTTGAGTTCGTCGAGGCGCTGGTACTCGTCGCCGACACCTTTAATGATATACGTTTTGCCGAATTCTTTGCCGAGGCGCAGGGCGCGCTGGGCTTCCTGCTGGTTGCGCACTTCAAAAAACTGGGGCAAACTTTGCAGGTCGTTCCAGGCTTTCAGCGAGATATTCACTTCTGATGACTGTCCGGCGTACCACTGGCCGTCGTGGTAGGTCTGGCGCAACAGCGCAATACCTCCTACCAGCGAGCTGGGATAGCTTTGGGTAGAAGTGCCTTTATTGAACGACAAGAGGTGGGCCGCTTTTTCACGCAGAATCACCTCGTGTTCGCGTTTATCGGTAAGCGTGACCAGCGTACCGGCGCCGCGCGAAATGCCGTCCATACGGTGGGCCAGCACCGCGCCAAAACCCACGTCGCGCAGGGGTTTGGCCGCTTTATCGTTTACTTTAAAATTCTCGTGGGCGTTATACTCTGATTTGAGCGCTTCGTTCCACATATACGCGCCCTGCTTGGAAGTGAGCATTTGCTGGTTGCCAAACCCGCCACCGCCGCCACCTGTGCGCGGCCTGTCGGCGGGCATCTCCGGCATACCGTAATCGGAATAGAGGTCGATAAAAGAAGGGTAAATAAACTTGCCTTTCAGGTCGATCTGAACGGCTTCTTTGGGAATCGCCACGTCTTTGCCCACGGCTTCCACCTTGCCATCGCGGATGAGCAGGGTAGCGCCTTCTATTTTTTGGTTGTAGCTGGTAAAAACGGTAGCATTCGTAAAGGCATACAGGCCTTCGCGTTCGTCGTACACACCGTTTTGCGGAAAGGTTACCTGGGCGAAAGAAGTAGTCAACCAACTACTTAATGCCAGTAGGAGTAGTAGTGCTTTTTTCATACTAGAACAGAACGGGTTTTGTGAATCAATGCGGTTTACAACGACAAAATAAGAAAGATTTATGGTTTATGAGGGTTGATGAGGGTTGATGAGAGACATTCATAAACCCTCATAACCCTTCATAAACCCTTTTTTTGTATTTTACCCCGAAAAAAACATGTTTATAGGACACTTCGCCGTGGGCCTCGGCGCCAAGTCGCTGACACCCAAAGTATCGCTGGGCACGCTTTTCCTGAGCGTCCAATTGGTTGACCTGATGTGGCCCACCTTATTATTGCTGGGGGTTGAGCACGTAAAAATCGCGCCGGGCATCACCGCCGTCACCCCGCTCGACTTTGTCCACTACCCTGTTACCCACAGCCTGCTGATGGTTTTGGTTTGGGGGAGCCTGTTCGGGCTTGTTTATTGGTCTATAAAAAAAGACACCCGCACGGCCATCATCCTGGGGAGCCTGGTATTGAGCCACTGGCTGCTCGACTTGATCGTACACCGGCCCGATCTGCCCTTGTATCCGGGGGGTGACGCCCGGCTTGGCTTTGGGCTGTGGAACTCCTGGGCTGGCACCATTATAACAGAAAGCCTGCTTTTTGTGGCCGGTTTATATTATTATTTAAAAACGACAAAAGCCAAAGATCGCATTGGCACATACGCCTTTTGGGGATTAGCCGCTTTTATGGCCGTTACCTACGTGGCCAATTTGATGGGGCCGCCGCCGCCCGATGAAACGACCATAGCCTGGGCAGGCCATACGCAGTGGTTGCTGGTGATTTGGGCATATTGGCTGGATAGGCACCGGGAGGCGGTGTGAAGCGACTTTACGACTTTATGACTTTACGACCTTACGAGGCACAATCATACAGTCGTACAGTCGTACAGTCTTACAGTCTTACAGTCAAAAAATGCAAACTACCTACCTCTTTCCCTCCGCCTGGCCACGCCGGCTGGGGCACGTGGCCATGGCTGCGCTGCTGGTAATGTCGCTTTGGCTATACCAGGAGCGCACGCTGCTGCTCGACATAGCCTACCAGACCTTCCTCATGATCACCGAAGGCAAACCGCAGGTGATGGTCAACCGCTTTGGGGTGGTATTGATACAGGCCTTGCCACTGGCGGGCATCAAGCTGGGCTTGCCGCTCAAAGTGGTATTGCTGCTGTATTCTGCCTCCTTTCCCCTGTTGTTTTGGGCTTTTTACACCCTCATCGTGCGGGTATTGCGCAACGACTACCTGGGCTGGGCGCTGGTATTTTTATACACCCTCATCGTCTACGACGCCTTTTACTGGGCGCCTTCTGAGCAACAGCAAGCCCTGGGTTTATTACTGGTCGTATTCGCCTTTGCGCTGCGTTATCCGGCCCTGGATCGCCCCTGGATGATGGGTATCATGGCGGTGGCCATGCCCGCGTTGGCGTATTACCACCCACTGGTTTTTATCCCGTTTTTCTTCTTGTGGGCTTACGGCGCCCTTACCCTGCCGGAACTGCGGCATTGGCGTTACGGCGCGGTAGCCGGTTGGATGGTATTGGTGTTAATTTTAAAATCCATTTTTTCGGGCAATTGGTACGACGACAACAAATACGACACCTTTTTCAAAAACCTGATAGAATTTTTTCCCAACTACCTGCAATTGCCCAGCAACGCCAAATTCCTGGTACACAGCCTGCAATACTGGTATTTCTTTCCACTCATGCTGCTCGCAGTGAGCGGGTATTTGGCCTGGCGCCGGCGCTGGTGGCTATTGGGCCTGATATGGGTGTTTTGCCTGGGGCATCTCGCCTTATTACATATCGGCTCGCCCAATGCCAGCTACCGCTTTTATGCCGAGGTAAATTACATGCCGTTGATGATTTACGTGGGCGTACCCTTTATGCTCGACATAGTAAAGCGACGTCCCCACCGGTATTGGATCTGGTTGCTCATGGGCCTCACGGTCTTCCGACTGGCAGTCATAGCCCAACACCGAAAGCCGTTTACCGAGCGCATCGAATGGCTGGCCTCGCACTTGCAGCAATGGCGCAGCGAAACAGGCGCCCGCAATTTCTACCTACCCCTCTCCCAAGCTCCAACTGATACTTTGCTGATGACCTGGGGAGTACCCTACGAAACCCTGCTGCTCAGCAGCCTGGAATCGCCGGACAGTGCCGCTACACTTGTCGTATTGCCCGAGCCGGGCGCGCATGCGGAGGCGCTGAAAAACGGCGGGTTTTTGGTGACGGAGTTTAAGGACTGGCCCCTGGACAGCCTGCGGCAGGGGTATTTCGAGATTGATAAGGGAAGGTATATTTTTATGGAGAAATAGGGGGCTTTTACCTTTCCCAGGGTTCCATAAAAGTTATTGTTTATAGCGATCAAGTCAGGTTTAACCAGATTTAAAGGATATGAAACGTTATTTTACACGCTGGCCGCTACGACTCATTCCAGCTTCAACTCCCGATTGCGAATTATTTTTTTACACTTGATACAGTTTTTTGAACACTATCCTCCCTACTCTATTCTCGGGTTTACTTGTCTCTATATTGTTCAAAAAAACTTAAGTCCGGTTCATATATTACTTTTGAGGTAACTCCTAATCCAATCTTTTCAAACATCTCTACAAGTTTGTCACCATCAATCAATTCAAGTTTTATATTTGATTTCTCTATTTCAACGGCAGCTTTCGCAAATGAACCAGTAGTAATCAAAAGCCCTTTTTCTACACTTCGCTTATTGGTTTCCATGACGCCTATAAAAGCTTGTACTTTCTCTGTAGGTACTGTTCCTTGGTATCTTTTGCATTGAAAAAACACACTCAAATTGACAAATGGATTCAGCTTTAAAGTTGCATATCCATCAATTCCTCCGTCATGTGATCTTTGGGTAATCTCAATATTTTCAAAATCATATTCCCTTAATAACCGGCCACACAAATGTTCAAATCCTGTTGGTGATAATTTCTGCAAAACCTCTAATAAAGTAGGTTTTAGAGTATTATTCGAATTGTCAGGTTCGTTCCCCTCTTGAATTTCAATTACTTTATCTGCTTCTATGTCAATAGTTTCAGAATTTTTCCCATCCCTTAAATCTTGAAAAATTTTCACCCATTTGAGAAAAATATCATGTCCTTGCTCTTCTGTAAGCGTTGTGCTCCAACCTTTTTTACTTAAAGTCCAAACACCATGTTTAGATGATTCGAGAAGTTCCTCCCAAACTAAATATTGTCGAGCCCATGCTAACTGATTTTGAAATTTCAATACCCCTGATTTTTCGTACCGGGCTGTTAAAACTTCATCAGGTAAATTATGCTTTTCTCCAATAAATTGAGTAATCTCCCTAGGTTTAGCAGAGCCTCCTAATTCGCGTAACGCGTCTAAAATCGGCCCAAGCCATTTCGCAAATTCTGTTTTGCCACTCTTTTTTTTACTCATTGTCGTCTTATTTTACAGAGAACGGTCTCGTGTATGTGGCGTTGCCAGCTTTTGCTGGCAATGAACATCATACACGTTGTGTGTGCCCGGCATGTGCACCAAGCCTAACAAAGGTAAGGCTTACGCTTGAACAATACAAGCGTCCCTGGCAGGTGGAAGTCCTGTACTGGCAAGTTGCCCAAGCCAGTTAGTAAGCCGCAAGGGCGTACGTTGCG